>JAZUMZ010000116.1:0-8982 GCA_045603885.1 Bacteroidaceae bacterium
CAGAACGACATGGCTACGATCCGACTTGTCTGATTATATAAATATTCTACGGCTTCTTTGTAGGTCATGATTACTCAAAATAAGAGCGTAACTTGCTGTTTATTTTACGTCGGCTGGACTCGGATGGAGTGAAAGACGGATCTCCACTTACATCGCTGACAACTTTCTTGGCATTAGACGACAAGTTCTCAGGTATATATACGCTTACGTTTATTATCTCATCGCCCTTGCCACGCATATACCCTTGAGCCTCAGGAATGCCTTTGCCTTTAAGACGGAGAGTGGTGCCTGGCTGGGTGCCTGGAGCTATGTTTATTTTTGCCTTGCCGTCAATGGTCGGAACCTCGATAGGACCTCCAAGAATAGCCTGAGGGAGGGTGAGAAGCAGGTTGTATATTATATTTGTGCCTTGGCGGATAAAATTCTCGTCGGGAATTTCCTTTACTATAATATGCAGGTCTCCAGGCACTCCGTTGTGACGGCCTGCACCGCCTTTACCCTCTAAGCGGAGCATCATGCCGTCCTCAAGACCGGTAGGGAAATTAACCTCCACGATATTTTCTCCGGGAATAACCCCTTCGCCATGACAATGAGAGCATTTGTTCTTGATTATAGTACCTTCACCATGACAATGCGAACAGGTGGTCTGGGTCTGCATTACACCCAGAATAGTTCGCTGCTGACGCAACTCAACACCGCTGCCATGGCATGTGGGGCATGTCTCTGTCTGTCCGTCAGAGCTGCCGCTTCCGTGGCAGTGTGGACATATGATATCGGTCTTCACCTTGAATTTCTTACTGGTGCCATTGACAATCTCTTTCAATGAAAGCTCTACCTTCAGACGTTGGTCGCGACCTTTATATACTGGCTTGCGGCTACGTCCACCGCCAAAACCACCACTGAAACCACTACCGAAACCACCGCTGAAACCTCCGAAGCCCATGCTCTCGAAAATATCGCCAAACTGTGAGAATATGTCATCCATACTCATGCCGCCGCCGCTGAAACCACCGGCTCCGTCAAGACCGGCATGGCCAAACTGGTCATATTTCTGACGTTTCTCTGGGTCACGCAGTATATTATAAGCCTCTGCTACCTCCTTGAACTTCTCCTCGGCAGTCTTGTCGCCTGGATTCTTGTCGGGGTGGTATTTCAAGGCAAGCTTTCGGAAAGCTTTCTTTATCTCGTCCGCACTGGCTGTCTTTGATACTCCCAGTACTTCGTAACAATCCCGTTTTGCCATTTTTCCCTAATCCTCCTTTCTTTATTCTGCAACAGCAACCTTGGCGTGACGTATCACCTTGTCATTAAGCTGATAGCCAGGCTGAACACAGTCAATAACCTTATTCTTTAATTCCTCTGGGTTACCTGGAACCATAGCAATGGCCTCATGGTAGTCAACGTCGAAGGGCTCGCCCACAGGGTCTATGCGTTTTAATCCGTTTTTAGACAACACACCTCTCAACTTGTCGATAATGAGTACAATGCCCTCGGTTGTGGAACTCTGTCCGCTGACCTCATCTGACTTGATGTTTTGTTCGGCGCGGTCGAAGTCATCCAGAACAGGCAGAAGGGCTGTGATTACTTTCTCACCACCGTTCAGAATCAACTCAGTCTTTTCTTTCATCACCCGCTTGCGGTAGTTGTCAAACTCTGCCATCAATCGCAGGTATTTGTCTTTGTATTCAGCTATTTCAGAGTTGGCTTTATCAAGCAGCTCCTCTGTGGTAGGCTCTCCAGCAGACTCGTCCTTTTCAACATCAGTCTCAGATGATTGTTCGTCCTGATTATCTCGGGAATTACTCTCTGAGGCTTCTGCCTCAACCTTGTTTGCAACTTCCTCGGTATTGGAAGAGTCGTTATTGAGTGAACCTTCGTTCAACTCATTTTCTTCATTGATATTTGTCTTATTTTCCATATTCTTGTTTTTTTGTAAAATTTGTGCAAAATAAATGCCAGCCTGATTTGAAAGACTGGCATGTGACAAAATGTCGGAACGTTGTATTTTGTTATGACAATTGTTCCATAGAGTAGGATGGTGGAAGCGGACGGCAGTTATAGCACGAAGCCATCACCTCGCCATAAGCACCGGCACTACGGATTGCAAGTAAATCACCCCTCTCGATGTGGGGAAGGGGATAGTCTTCCGCAAACACATCGCTTGATTCACATATTGGACCGACAATATCATATTTGTTAGTTTCATTGAGGCGTTTGTCACTTCTTGTGCGAATATATGCCGATTCATCACTGTCAAGTTTGTCTATATGATGATGTGCGTCGTATAGTGCGGGACGTATCAGCTCTGTCATTCCGGCATCAACCATTACAAAGGTTTTTTGTGGCGTGTCTTTAACATACAACACCTTTGTGACAAGAGAGCCGCATTGGGCTACGATGGCTCTGCCAAGCTCGAAATGAAGTTGCTGGCCGGTACGAAGTTTCAGATTATTGGCAAAGGTTTCAAAATAAGCCTTAAAGTCTGGTATTGGAGAAGACTCGGGGGACTCATAGTTTATACCTAATCCACCGCCGACATTTATTATTTCTATTTGTATGCCAAGAGTGTCAAGACGCTCCTGTATCTCGTTTATTTCAATACATAGCTCTTTAAAAGGTGACATGTCGATGATTTGGCTGCCTATATGGAAATGTAATCCTCTCAACTGTATGTTTTCAAGAGAGAGAGCTGTGTTTATCCACTGCTCTAAGTTCTGTTTTGACAAGCCGAATTTGTTGACTTCTAACCCCGTGGTAATCTTGTCGTGAGTGTGGGCGTCAACATTCGGGTTGATACGCAGACAAACGTTTGCCTTCTTTCCCTTACAGCCGGCAATCTCGTTTATTACCTCCAGCTCTGGAATACTTTCCACGTTGAAACTGAATATTCCGTTGTCTATGCCTGCCTCAATTTCTTTGTCGGTCTTTGCCACCCCGGCAAACACTATGTCGTTTGGGCTGAAACCGGCTTTTAGGCAGGCATTGAGCTCACCACCGCTAACACAGTCAATGCCTAAACCGTAATTTTTAATCTCGTTGAGTATCAGTGGGTTTGCATTGGCTTTTATAGCATAGTGAACCACAAAGTTGTCGTGCTTTCTTGCTTCTGCACACAGGTTGTCAAGCGTATCTCTGAGAAGACCAAGGTCATACAGATAATACGGTGTATCCTTCTTTAATAATCTCTCTACCTTCATCTCTGTTTGTTTTTTTGGGTAGTTCTATAAATTAGCTTCAGACTATTTGCAATTTATTAGCGAGCAGGTTTGTTCTTACAGCCGCAGAAGCATAGCGAGCTATGGTTCAAGGCTGGAAGGACGAAAATGCCGCTAAGAAACGTAAAGCGTCGAAGTAAAATGAAGCACCCATGAGATAATAAAAACTAATTTATAGAAGTACCCTTAGTTGAATAATTTGTCTGACAATGCCTGCAAGGCGCGTTGCTTGTCTTTGGCGGATACAAGGAATGATATGTTGTGGCTGCTTCCACCATAGGAAATCATCCTTACTGGTATGTTGCGCATTGCCTCTGTGGCATCAGACTCAAACCCTACGTTGTGCCAGTTCAAATCACCGACAACACAGATGATGCACATATCCTCGTTGATCCTTACTGTGCCGAACTTTTTAAGCTCATTTACAATGCTTGTAAGGTGTGTGGTATTGTCAACGGTTAATGATACACCGACCTCTGAGGTGCAGACCATGTCGATACTTGTCTTATAGGTCTCAAATATCTCAAATACCTTTCTCAAGAATCCATGGGCCAAGAGCATACGGCTGCTTATTATATTTATTGCAGTGATGTTGTCCTTTGCTGCTACAGCTTTTATCTTATGTTGCTCCGTCTCGTTGCTTATAACTGTGCCGGGAGCTTGAGGGTCCATGGTGTTAAGCAATTTTACAGGAATTCCGGCGAATTTAGCTGGCTGAACACAAGTGGGGTGGAGAATCTTAGCACCGAAATATGCAAGCTCGGCTGCTTCCTCAAAGTGAAGATGTCCGACGGGGGATGTCTTTTCAACAAAACGGGGATCGTTGTTGTGCATTCCGTCGATATCCGTCCATATCTGGATCTCACTGGCGTTTATGGCGGCACCGATCAAAGAGGCGGTGTAGTCAGATCCGCCACGTTGAAGGTTGTCCATCTCACCATATGCGTTGCGGCAGATAAATCCCTGGGTAATGTATATCTCTGCGTTAGGATTGGCTTCAAGCTGAAGTTTCAGCTTGTCGCTTATGTAACCAAGGTCTGGCTCACCATTCTTGTCTGTACGCATAAACTCTAAAGCTGGAAGAAGACAGGCATTGTAACCCTGCTCAAGAAGATAGTTCGTGACCATATTGGTGGACATGATTTCTCCTTGACCTACAATCATCTTCTCCTCATACATAGTGAAAATACCCTTTGTGAAGGTGCGGAGAAAATCAAATACTTCCTTTAATGTTGCCCATGTCGAATTGCGGTATTCGTCTGTCGTGTAGAGCTCGTCAACATGCTTGCGGTATTTTGCCTCCAGTTGGTTGATTGTCTCAAATGCACCTTCTGGATTCTTCTTATATAGATAATCTGATATCTCGACAAGAGAATTTGTAGTACCTGACATTGCTGACAGGACAACAATCTTCTGCTCACTGTCAGTTATTAATTTCACTACGTCTTTCATTCGCTGGGTGGTGCCTACTGACGTACCACCAAACTTCATTACCTTCATATTAGTATCTACTGGTTAAATTGTTTGTCTTTGTCTTTTAGCTATTTCGTTTCCTCATTCTCAATAGCCTCTATTGCATTGTTAATATCTTCTTTCTTCGATATTTCATTGAATTTGTGGTCAAGGCATTGGAATACACGCCCTGGATATAAATCCAGCAGTTTCACATTGTGAGTCACCATTATAACCGTTGAGCCCTTTGCTGAGATGTCGTGAAGCAATTCGCAAATCTTGTTGCCGGTCTCTACGTCTAAGTTGCCGGTGGGCTCATCTGCCAGTATTATATCTGGAGCGTTCAAAATTGCGCGTGCTATGGCTATTCGCTGCTGCTCGCCTCCTGAAAGCTCATTGGGGTATTTATATCCTTTGGTGTCCATACCGACCATCGAAAGCACTTGCTCAATTCGTTCACGGATCTCATGTTTGCTTTTCCAGCCGGTAGCCTGTAATACAAATTTCAGATTGGCTTCTACGGTACGGTCGGTCAAAAGTTGAAAATCCTGGAAGATTATTCCAAGGCGCTTGCGAAGCTTCGGGACCCGTTTGCGGCGGAACTTTATCATATTGTAGTCAAGCACCTGTGCCTCACCCTCTTTTATCGGTAGCTCACCATACATGGTTTTCAGCAGCGAACTCTTGCCAGAGCCTACTTTGCCTATGATATATACAAATTCTCCTTTGTCAACCTGAAGGTTGACATCGTGGAGAACTTCCAAGGTCTCTTGGTAAACATTTACGGATTTATAGTCTATCAGCATTTTATGTGAATTTGTATTTTTAGTGTTTGTGCCAGTTGGGGTCATGTCTCACTTGAAGCTCTTTGGCAAGGTCTTCTATCGACAGCCCCTTGGATGTGAGAAGAACAATTAAGTGATATAGCATGTCGGATGCTTCATATACGAGACGCTCATCGTTGCCGGCTACAGCCTCGATTACAGCCTCAAGAGCTTCCTCGCCGACTTTCTGGGCCATGCGGTGACAGCCGTCTTTAAACAGACTTGTGGTATATGAGCCTTCGGGCATTTCTTTATGGCGTTTCTCAATAAAGCGTTGAAGCTCAAGGATAAACATCAGTGGATTCTCGTTTTGCTCATTCCAGCAGGTGTCTGCCCCGGTGTGGCATACAGGACCGTCGGGATTGACTTTTATAAGCAGGGTGTCGTTGTCGCAGTCGGTTTTTATTTCCACTACGTTTAAAAAGTTTCCACTTGTCTCGCCTTTGGTCCAGAGGGTCTTGCGGGTGCGGCTGTAAAATGTAACCTTACCGGTTTCCTCTGTCTTTTTATATGCCTCCGCGTTCATGAATCCAAGCATCAGAACTTTCAGTGTCTTTGCGTCTTGGATTATTGCGGGAACCAGACCGTCCATTTTCTCAAAATCAATATTCATGGTTTATTGTGTCGTTTCTGTAAGTTTTATATTTAAAATCGATACTCAATTTTGCAAATGCTTGTTAATTATATTCTAACGTTTATTCCTTCATTCCTGAGATATGTCTTTAATTCTGGTATGGGTATTTCTCCGAAATGGAATACCGATGCGGCAAGAGCAGCATCACTATGCCCGTTGACGAATGTGTCGCGGAAATGCTCCATAAGTCCTGCTCCTCCAGAAGCGATAACCGGGATGGTCAGTGTGTCTGAGAGCACTCGAAGGGCGTCATCGGCAAAGCCGTTCTTGACACCGTCATGGTTCATGCTCGTGAACAATATCTCGCCGGCTCCACGGTCGTTGGCCTCTTTCGCCCACTCAAAAAGATTGCGTCCTGTCGATAGTCGGCCACCATTAAGGTAGCATGTCCATTCTTCGGGAGTCTCTTCTGATTGCTTCGCATCAATAGCTACTACACATACCTGAGAGCCGAAATGAGACACGATTTCGTCTATCAAAGAAGGATTTTTCAATGCGGCAGAGTTGATACTCACCTTGTCGGCGCCAGCGTTTAGAAGACGCGCAACATCGGAGAGCTCGTGAATACCACCGCCTACAGTGAACGGAATGTTTATTTCTGATGCAATGCGTTCAACCAGTTCTGTAAATGTCTTACGACCTTCGTGGCTTGCCGTTATGTCGAGAAACACCAGCTCGTCGGCTCCCTGCTCACTGTATAGACGACCTAACTCTACAGGGTCACCGGCTTCGCGAAGATTTACGAAGTTAGTCCCCTTTACAGTCATACCGTCTTTTATGTCTAAACAGGGTATTATCCGCTTTGCTAACATTTACTATCTTGTTTTATTTGTATTATATTACGTCTAAATCTCAATATTGAATGAGTTGTTAACACCTATTGCATGGCAGTCAGGTCAAGAATATCCCTCACACTTATTCGTCCTTCATAGAAAGCCTTTCCAATTACCACTGCTGGGATGCCGGCTTGATGAAGTTGTATTAAGTCATCAACGCAACTTACACCACCGCTGGCTATTAAATGGAGGCCGGGGTGAAGTGACATTATTTCTTTGTATAAATTTGTGGATGGACCTTGAAGCATTCCGTCTTTGGAAATATCTGTGCATAAAACATTCTTAACTCCCAGCTTTACATATCGGTTTATAAACGGTAAAAGCTCATCGTCTCCTTCTTCTTTCCAACCGTTGATGCTGATCTTTCCGTTTTTTACGTCGGCGCCTATGATAAAACGGTCACATCCGTATTTATCCAACCAGCCATATACTGTTTCTGCGTCTTTTACTGCCATAGAACCGATTGTTGCCATTGTGGCGCCGCAGCTGAAGACGACACTGAGATCATTGTCGCTTTTTATACCGCCGCCAAAATCAATTATAAGATTGGTGTGATTGGCTATTGATTCCAACACTCTCAAATTTACTACGTGACTGGCTTTGGCACCATCCAAATCTACCAGATGTAAGCGCCTTATTCCGTTGTCCGCAAAGAGCTTGGCTACATCTAAAGGAGATTCAGAGTAAATGGTCTTTTTGCCATAGTCTCCTTGGGAAAGCCGCACACATTTTCCGTCGATTATGTCTATTGCTGGGATAAGTTCTATCATAGATTGAGAAAATTAGTTAAAATTTGCTCCCCTATGTATCCGCTTTTTTCAGGATGAAATTGGGTGGCGTAAAAATTGTCTTTGTGAAGAGCCGAGGAATATGGCTGTATGTAGTCGGTTGTTGCTATGGTCCAATCACAAGGGGGAACATAAAAACTATGAATGAAATATGTAAAAGCTCCCTCATCCAAATCCTTAAATAGGCCTGTCTTCAAGTCTGTAATGCTATTCCATCCCATTTGTGGAACTTTGTCTTCGTGTTTCAAAGGCTGGAATCGCTTCACATCCACGTCAAATATTCCGAGACAATCGGTATTCTCCTCTTCGGAATATCGGCACATAAGCTGCATTCCTATGCAAATGCCTAATACCGGCTGGCGAAGAGATTTAATCACTTTGTCAAGATTCCTTTCCCTCAGATATTTCATTGTTGTTCCAGCTTCTCCCTGTCCGGGGAAAACAACATGGCTCGCATGACACAGTATCTCAGGATTGTCTGTCACAACAGGATTGACCCCAAGTCTATTGAAAGCATTAACTACACTGAATATGTTTCCTGCATTATATTTGACTATAGCTAAATCCATTGCGTTAATTGTCTGAATTTCCCAAGATATGTTTATACATGTATATAAATCTCTGCAAAGTTACAAAAAAACGCTCACAATGCAAAGTAAATGGCCTTTTTTCTATAGTTTCTTGATTGTGATTGAGCTCTTTTGTTTTTGGTAACCGTATAGTTTGTATCACAAAACAATATGTATAGTTGATTATGTATGAAAGCATTGAGTGAAATCTTTCCATAATTTAAAAAAATGAACAAAGGATTTTATTTATTGGATTTAATTTGTATATTTGCAATGTTGTTAATCTTTTATAGGACAACTTTATGTAGTGTATGGTTAAAATTTAGTTTCGGATTACATTTCCCTGCGCTTTCTCGAAACAGCTCTTCTTCTATTTTCCTGCGATGTCATCGCAGGCCATCATACCCATCTCCTCCATCTTTTTCCGAGAACGTCGGAAACCATTCCTTTTACCCCCTAACTTTGCACCAAATTTCAAAATACTCAATTATTAACTTAAAACTCTATTATCATGAAAGGAATGAAAACTGGTGGCAGACAGAAAGGCACACCAAACAAGGCAACCGCGTCGATAAGAATGTTCCTCAAGTCGATTATCGTCTCAAACGCGGAGACCATCTTCCGCAATTTCCAGAGCCTCCAACCCATGGAGATGTTCCAGGTT
>JAZUMZ010000117.1:0-3156 GCA_045603885.1 Bacteroidaceae bacterium
TTGAGGCTCTCGGCGACAGCTTCGGCTGGCTGAAGCCAAGCGACAGTCCACGCATCCTGTTCGCAGGCAACAACATCAGCGAGGACTATCTTGCAGAGCTGATTGACTACCTGAAAGACAAGCGTTTCGGCGTGATCAACATATCCAAGTCGGGCACCACGACAGAGACCGCCATCACCTTCCGTCTGTTGAAGAAGATGTGTGAGGACCTTCGCGGCAAAGAGATGGCACGCAAGGTAATCGTCGCCGTGACCGACGCAAAACGCGGCGCCGCCCGCACCACCGCCGACAAGGAAGGCTACACCACATTCGTGATTCCCGACAACGTGGGCGGACGTTTCTCTGTGCTCACCCCTGTGGGTCTGCTCCCTATCGCCTGCGCAGGCTATGACATCCATGCCCTCGTAAAGGGAGCTCAGGGCATGGAGGCTGCCACCGCTATAGACGTTCCGTTCGCAGAAAACCCATGCTCACAATATGCCGCAGTGCGTAACGCCCTGTATCAAGCAGGCAAAAAAATAGAGATTATGGTGAACTTCCAGCCTAAACTTCACTATATGAACGAATGGTGGAAGCAGCTCTACGGCGAGAGCGAGGGCAAGGACAAGAAAGGCATCTTCCCCGCAGCCGTGGACTTCTCAACAGACCTCCACTCTATGGGTCAGTGGATACAGGACGGCGAACGCACCATCTTCGAGACCGTAATATCTGTTGACAACGTGAACCACACCCTTGCAGTGCCTTCAGACGATGAGAATCTCGACGGACTGAACTTCCTGGCCGGCAAGCGTATTGACGAGGTGAACAAGATGGCTGAGCTTGGCACACAAATAGCCCACGTTGACGGCGGTGTCCCGAATATCCGCATCAGCATCGACAAGCTCGACGAATACAACCTCGGACAGCTGATTTATTTCTTCGAGAAAGCCTGCGGCGTGAGCGGACTGATTCTCGGTGTGAACCCGTTCAACCAGCCGGGAGTCGAGGACTACAAGCGCAATATGTTCGCATTGCTCGACAAGCCAGGCTACGAGGCTGAGAGCAAAGCCATCAAGGCACGTCTCGCATGATTAAAGAGGCAATAAGACAATATCTCCGCAAGAGCGGAAAAGAAGTAATGGAAGTGCGCACCGCCATGTTCGACATGGACGGTGTGCTCTTTGATTCCATGAAGAACCATGCGAGCTGCTGGCACCTGACTATGGAGCATTTCGGATTCACCTTCCCCGAGTGGGAGGCCTACCTCCATGAGGGTCGCACAGGCTCAGGCACCATCAACATCGTGTCACGCCGAGAGCGCGGCCATGATGCCAGCACGGAGGAATGCGAGGCGATGTACCGGTATAAAAGCCGCCTGTTCGACAGCTGTCCTGAGCCAGAGCGTATGCCCGGCGCCTACGAGCTGCTGTGCAAGGTGAAGTCATCGGGCATTACCCCCCTTGTTGTCACCGGCTCCGGTCAGAAGGTGCTTCTGAGCAGGCTGAACAAGAACTTTCCCAATATCTTCCGCCAGGAGCTTATGGTCACGGCTTACGATGTAAAGAAAGGGAAGCCTGATGCTGAGCCATACCTAATGGGACTGCACAAGGGAGGGGACTTCCTGAATGACGATCACTCGGCTCTTCATGCCCATCAATCCATTGTGATAGAGAATGCTCCGCTCGGAATCGAAGCAGGTGTGGCCGCAGGTGTATTCACCATTGCCGTGAATACCGGCCCGCTTCCCGACGAGACACTCTACGACGCCGGCGCCAACCTGCTGTTCCCTTCTATGCAGTCGCTGTGCGACACTTGGGAGGAGTTACTCGACGCATTGCAAAACACCAAGCTATAACCCAATTCGTCATGTCAACCAGAATACAAACGTTTTTGCTGACATCAGTGTTGCTGTCATCTGCGTTTTTTTCCTCTTGCAGTTGCGGTGATGACACAAAAGACCCGTTTGCCAGAACCAACACATTCGAAGTGTGTGATTCCGCCGGGTTCAACACATCCAGAGGTCTGGCATACGCCAAGATATGTATTGACGAGCCGTCGGGTCTGACCCCATTGTGCAAGACAAACTTCATCATGTGGCTAAGCATGGCCCTTGACCAACAAATCGAAGATGGATCTGAGCCTGACATGGCGTCTATCGCATCACGGTTTGTGAAGACTGCCGCAGAAAAAAACAAGAAGATCTTCCTGGTGAAAGGAAATGAGTTCGACCCAAACCACATAAAAGAGCTATATACAATTACGACCATAAGGAAGATTTACGAGGACTCCGACTATATCACATTTGTAATTGACGAGCATTCGTTTATAGGTGAGAGCAACAAGCGTCACTCCTCTGTAGGCTACACATTCAACAAAACCGACTATTCTCTTGCCGACCTGATCCAACCTTCAGACGAGATCAATATCCGCAAGCAGATAACGGAGGAACTGACAAAGATTTTGCTGAAGCCAGGAGACAACCGCAAGCTTGCCGACATCCTATTCTCCAGCGACGAGGTTCTCAAAGACGGTATGGTGTCGCTGCCCGCCAACGGAGCATATCTCGACGGTGACTCCCTCGTGTTTGTCTATCAGGAATATGAGATTGCTCCATATAAATACGGCATGCCTTGTGTACGGCTGCCGTTTGTGAGGCGACAGAAGAAATAAATCAGGACTTTTCCTCTGTTTTTGAGATATTTTTTATTGTAAACTAAAAAAAAGGTTCAAATATTTTTATAGTTCACAGTTTTTTCGTAACTTTGCAACCGATTTCAAAATCCATTGCGGATTAAAGCCCGTGATGCACTGCGAAAGCATTGAAAAGTGTCTTTTGCGCTTCGCAAGAAGCATATTAAGGTAGACTTGTTAGCTCAGTAGGTAGAGCATCTCCCTTTTAAGGAGGGGGTCCTGGGTTCGAGCCCCAGACAGGTCACGAAAAAAAGCGAAAAATAGGCATCCGAAAGGATGCCTATATTCGTTAAAGGTTATAATTCAATAAGTTATAGTTTCATCAACCTACAATTCTCGGTACGGAACGTGAGTTCGGTATAAGAAATGTTCGAAAAAATTTGTAGGTGTGGAGATTTTTTTGTAACTTTATAGGTGAAAATCAAAAGTTTAACAATTAACCCCCACACCTATGGATACTGCAAATTTAGTGGAAATTTTTTGTAT
>JAZUMZ010000118.1:0-9992 GCA_045603885.1 Bacteroidaceae bacterium
CGATGCGGCGGAACATACGCTCGTCGCAGCCAAGACTCTCTTTTTTGTTACGGGTGAGGCGGATTACCGCACTCTTCACCTTTGGAGGGGGAGTGAATACGTGCTCGTCAACCGTGAACAGATATTCCACGTCATACCATGCCTGAATCAAAATGCTAAGCACTCCGTAAACCTTGCTACCCGGGGGAGAGGCCAGACGCTCGGCAACCTCTTTCTGGATCATTCCAGTGCAACACGGAATCAAGTCCTTGTAATCTAACATCTTAAAGAAAATCTGACTTGATATATTGTAGGGATAATTACCAGTCAGGACAAATGGGGAGTTACCGAATGTGGAGCGCAAATCCATCTTCAGGAAGTCGTCATCGATAATCTTGCCTGCAAGTGACGGGATGTTACTGTTGAGATATTCAACAGACTCTCTGTCAATCTCAACAACCTTGAGAACACGCCCCTTCTCAAGCAGGAAGCGGGTGAGAACACCCATGCCGGGCCCCACTTCAAGGATGGGGATTGAAGGACAGGAGTCCACGGTGTCTGCTATACGGCTTGCAACCGACAAGTCGTTCAGGAAATGCTGACCAAGAAATTTCTTAGGGCGTACTTGCATAAGGACTGTTCAATAAAAACGGTTTAAAAAAAATTAAAATCGGCAAAAAAATGCTCGTATATTTTTTTGTACTCGTAAATTGCACTAACTTTGCACCGCGTTTTGGCGCGCTGCGATTTATTTTGCGAAGTTACGATTTTTTTTGTTACAAACAAATTGGCGAAAAAAAACATACGAAGAACATTGAACGTGCTCCTGTCACTGCTTTTAGGAGCCGGCATTTTGTGGTGGATGTATCGTGGATACGATTTCACTGCCATGATGTCTGTGCTTAAGCATGACATGAATTGGGGCATGATGATGTTCTCCATGGTTTTCGGCGTTTTGGCTCAGGTGTTTCGTGGAGTCAGGTGGAAGCAAAGCCTCGAGCCGCTTGGAGAGCATCCCAGGACCACAACCTGTATCCACGCCGTGTTTCTCTCTTATGCCTCCAGCCTGATTATTCCACGGGTGGGAGAGGTGACCCGGTGCGGTGTCCTCAGTAAATATGACAATGTGGCGTTCGCAAAATCAATAGGCACTGTCGTTACAGAGAGAATTATCGACAGCATAGTGATACTGCTTATCGTCGCTGTCGTATTGCTGTCGCAAATCGGGGTGTTCTCCGACTTTTTCGACCAGACAGGAATCGATATCATGGGCAGCATATCCAGCTTCTCAACTACCGGATATGTGGTTTCGGCAATATGCCTCGTGATTACTTGTTTCTTCCTACATTGGCTGTGGAAAAAAACATCATCTTTCGTCAAGTTCCGCACTGTAATCGCAGATATAGTGGCTGGAATAAGGTCTATCGGGGCTGTAAGGCGCAAATGGCTGTACCTGGCATACACTGTGGGGATATGGGGCAGCTATTTCCTGCATTTCTACATCACGTTTTTCTGCTTCGATTTCACTGCCACGCTCAGTCCGATGGTAGCACTCGTCGCTTTCGTGGCAGGAAGCATCGCTGTCATTGTGCCTACACCTAACGGCATGGGACCATGGCATTTCGCCGTAAAGACTATTCTTCTGCTTTACGGGGTGGCGGCTGTCAATGCGGAGACATTCGTGCTTATCGTACACACGCTTCAGACAGCCTTGATACCATTGTTGGGAATCTTCTCCTTGGTCAGCCTTTCATTGCGTAAGACGGCATGACTTTTGGGGTAGTTCTATAAATTTGCTTCATAGGATTTATAGAAATAACCTTTATTCTGCTGACAAGGTCGTGGCGATTGCCGACATGGCGGAATAAGCCGTGAAATCCAGCGTTATAGGGGTGACAGCGATATATCCGTGGTCTATTGCCCATAGGTCTGTTGCCTCGTCGTCGGAGTCATACCCCTTGAAATATCCGCCAATCCAGTAGTACTTGCCGCCACGTGGATGCTCACGCTCTGTCCATTCGTCATACCAGTCGCCCATACCCATGCGGCAGATTCTTATGCCGGAAAACTTTTCACAGGAGGGGAAGTTCACGTTCAGCATGACATGGGGAGGGAGACCTTGCGATAAAACCTTCTTGACAATATTTAAAATGGGCGATTTCAAGCGAGTAAAGTCCTCTCTGCTTTTGAATGCGCAAGTGGAGAAACCTATAGATGGAATGCCTTTCAACGTGCCCTCTATCGTTATGGCTATGGTGCCGGAGTAGTGGGCGTTGGTGGCGGCGTTGTCGCCATGGTTTATGCCTCCAACAATCAAGTCGGGACGGCGGGGAACCAGGTAGTCTAATGCCAGCTTGACGCAGTCGCAGGGGGTGCCTGTGCAACTGTAGATGGTCAGGCCGGGCTCCTCGCTGATTTTATTGTATTTAACGGGGGTGGTGTTGGTGATGGAAAGGGAAGCGCCGCTGCGTGCGCTGTCGGGAGCTACGACAATCAAATCGCCTGTGCCGCGCAATATCTGTATCAGAGATTGGATGCCTTCGGCTGCATAGCCGTCATCATTGGAAATGAGAATTAGTGGTCGCATAAAAATAATATAGTACTTGTCACTTTTTTGCAAATTTACGAATTTTTTCGAAAAAATTCAACTTTTTATTTGGAGGTTAGGAAAAAATGACGTAACTTTGCACCGCTTTTCAGAAGAACGGGTGGTTCTTCAGGCAAAAATTGGGATATGGTGTAATTGGCAACACAACAGATTCTGGTCCTGTTATTCATGGTTCGAGTCCATGTATCCCAACAAAAAACTCCGGAATTTCCGGAGCTTTTTTGTTTTAGGCTTGATGCCATGATTTTTATTTTTTGAGGAGGTCTCGAATCTCTGTGAGCAGCTTTTCCTCTGCAGATGGTTCAGGAGCAGGGGCGGGCTCTTCTGCCTTTTTCTTTGCCAATTTGTTCATTCCTTTGACCATAAAGAAGATACAGAGGGCGATAATCAGAAAATCAATGATGTTCTGAATGAAATTGCCGTATGCGAAAACCGGGATGCCGGCCTCGCGTGCGGCAGAGAGCGATATGCCAGTTGTGTCTGTGTCGTTCAGGGTGCAGTATAGATCTGTGAAATTCACGCCTCCGGTCAGTTTGCCGACAAGTGGCATAATCATGTCGTCAACAAGCGAGCTTACAATCTTGCCGAACGCGCCGCCGATGATAACGCCGACTGCCATGTCCATCACGTTGCCTTTTACAGCAAACTCCTTAAATTCTTTCATTAATCCCATAATCGATAATATTTAAAAATTAATAATATTTATGCCTAAAAAAAATCATTTCTTTTGCAAAGTTAGCATTTTATTCGTAACTTTGCACAATAAAAAGTGATTTTTTCGTTTTTTAAATGGTAAATATCATTTTTTATTCGCCTATCCTGCAGAATTAGAGATGTTTATGAGAGTGAGACTTTTGAATTGGACATTTGTGATTATAGTTTTGTTTTTAATTGTCGCATGCTCCACTGCGGAGCGGTGTAACTGCGGATAGGTCGTGGAGAGATAAAAGATTAACTATTATATTTTTTTCAACCTTTTAAATAATTTCAAAAAAATGGCAACAAAAGTTGGTATTAACGGATTCGGACGTATCGGACGTTTCGTTTTCCGCGCTGCTCAGACTCGTTCTGACATCGAGATCGTAGGTATTAATGACCTCTGCCCGGTTGACTACCTGGCTTACATGCTCAAGTATGACACAATGCACGGACAGTTCGACGGAACTATTGAGGCTGACGTGGAGAACAGCAAGCTCATCGTTAACGGAAAGGTGATCAGAGTGACTGCAGAGCGCAACCCTGCTGACCTGAAGTGGGACGCTGTAGGTGCTGAGTATGTTGTTGAGTCAACTGGTCTCTTCCTCACTAAGGAGAAAGCACAGGCTCACATCGAGGCTGGTGCTAAGTACGTGGTTATGTCTGCTCCTTCTAAGGACGACACTCCTATGTTCGTTTGCGGTGTTAACTTCGACCAGTACAAGAAGGGAACTCAGTTCGTTTCCAATGCATCTTGCACTACTAACTGTCTCGCTCCTATCGCAAAGGTGCTCAACGACAAGTTCGGTATTGTTAACGGTCTTATGACTACTGTTCACTCTACAACCGCAACTCAGAAAACTGTTGACGGTCCGTCACTCAAGGACTGGCGAGGTGGACGTGCTGCTTCTGGCAACATCATTCCTTCTTCAACAGGTGCTGCAAAGGCTGTAGGTAAGGTGATTCCTGAGCTCAACGGTAAGCTCACTGGTATCTCTATGCGTGTTCCTACTCTTGACGTTTCTGTAGTTGACCTCACTGCTAACCTCGCTAAACCTGCTTCTAAGGAGGATATTTGCGCTGCAATGAAAGAGGCTGCCGCAGGTGAGCTCAAGGGTGTGCTCGCTTACACTGAGGATGCTGTTGTAAGCTCTGACTTCCTCGGATGCACTTACACTTCTATCTTCGATGCTAACGCAGGTGTTTATCTCACTGACACTTTCGTTAAGGTTATCTCTTGGTACGACAATGAGATCGGTTACTCTAACAAGGTGCTCGAGCTCATCGCACACATGGCTAAGGTTAACGCATAAGACAGTAGCATTCTTATAACAAAAAGCGGCTTGAATCTAATTCAAGCCGTTTTTTTATTAATATTTCTTAATGTGTTTTGCCGATTGACCGATTTTTATTAAATTTGTAAACTGAAACAATGAAACATCTAAGTTGACAAACGAAAATTTTATATAATGAACACAATCGCAAGAATTCTTACAACCTCAACCTTTTGTCTTGGACTCAGTGCCAACTTGTTAGCACAACGTCAGGAGGGAACATACACTTTCAAGGATAAATCGGTATATACAGGTGAAATGCAAAGTGGAAAACCCTTTGGAAAAGGAAAGACCGTTTTCCTTAACGGAGATACATACGAGGGAGAATATGTTAAAGGTAAAAGAGAAGGGTATGGAGTTTTTACATTTACCGACGGAGAGAAATACGAGGGACAGTGGGTACAGGACCATCAGCACGGAAGAGGACGTTATTATTTCGCAAACAAAAATGTTTATGACGGATTGTGGTATAAGGATTACCAGCAGGGAGAGGGAGTCATGTTCTATTACAATGGCGACAAATATGAGGGTAACTGGGACAATGACTTGAGGTCAAAATACGGGAAATATACATGGGCTAACGGAACAACCTACGAGGGACAGTGGGTGAACGACAAGAAACATGGAGGAGGTGTCATCAACTGGCAGGACGGAAACTACTACTCCGGCCAATGGGAGAACGACATGAGGTGTGGTAGAGGCTCGTACCGCCATTCAAACGGAGATACTTACGAAGGTGAGTGGAAAGACGACATGACAAACGGAAAAGGTATATACATTTTCGCAAATGGAGACAGGTATGAGGGTACTTATCGTAATGGAGAGAGAGACGGGCAGGGGGTGTTCACTTATCACGACGGCAGAAAATACATAGGACAGTTCAAAGGCGGCAAGATGTCGGGCGAAGGTACATACGTATGGCCTGACGGTGCGAAATATGAGGGACAGTGGGCCAACGACAAACATAATGGCAGGGGAAAATACACATCGGCCAACGGTGATGTTTACGACGGAGACTGGGTCAACGGACTGATGAACGGGAAAGGTGTGATTCACATGAAAGACGGGGCTAAGTTCCGGGGTTCCTTCAAAAACGGGCTGAAACACGGAGAGGCTGTGGAAGTCACCAGAGACGGCATACGTTTTGAGGGTAACTACCTCAATGACGTGAGAGACGGACAGTTCGTGGAGAGAGACCGTAACGGACAGATCATAAGGCGTGGGACATATCGGAATGGAAGACTTGAGGCGGCTTATTGAGAAATATATATAATTGATAATTATTAACTTTAAATATATATAGCCATGATTATTGATGCACTGAGCAACTTGAAAAACTACACATCCCTGAATCCGTTGTTTCAGGACGTGGTGGATTTTATTGAGAACAACGACCTGAAAGAGCAACCGCAGGGAATACAGAAGATCAAGGGCGATGACCTCTATGCCAATTTCTCTCTTGCCAACGGCAAGACCAAGGAGCAGGCGAGGCTGGAAACCCACAACGTGATGGTTGACATTCAGATACCAATCGACTCTGATGAGACCATGGGATATATTCCGCGCGAGAAACTTGCTCCCGCTGATTACAACGAGCAGAAAGACATAACTTTCTATGACGGACAGACTCCCGACAACTACATAACTGTACATAAGGGAGAGTTTGCTATCTTCTTCCCGCAAGACGGACATGCGCCGTGCATATCCGACAAGGAGAAAATCCAAAAGGTGATTTTTAAAATTAAGGCAGTATAAAAATCTTTAAGGATCTGTGTTTTTCAGTTCCTTGGTTCATCTTAATTATTACAATTTTATAAAAAGTACCCTTATCTTAATCCCAATAAATCAATGGCAACAAAAAAATCATCCAAACAGAAAATACAGCATATCGGACTGGTGAAAAACGACTCTTGGCTTGAGCCGTTTGAAGACGCGATAAAGGGAAGGCATGATCATGCACTGTGGAAACTTGACGATCTGACAAACCACGGCAAGCAGTCTTTGTCTGATTTTGCATCTGGGTACCTCTACTTTGGATTGCACAGAAATGAGAAAGGCGGATGGGTTCTCAGGGAATGGGCGCCTAACGCAACTGAGATTTTCGTTATCGGAGATTTCAATGACTGGCAAGAGAGTGAGAAGTACAAGATGAAAAGGCTGAAAAACGGCAACTGGGAGATTAAACTGCCAAAGACAGCCATGAGGCATGAGCAGCTTTACAAGCTTAGCGTTCACTGGGATGGCGGACAGGGAGAGCGAATCCCGGCATGGGCTAACCGCGTGGTGCAAGATGAGAACACCAAGATATTCTCGGCTCAGGTGTGGGCGCCGGAGACCACATATCAGTGGAGGAGACCGAAATTTAAACCCAACACCGCTCCTCTCATGATTTATGAGTGCCATATCGGAATGGCGCAAGACGCGGAGAAGGTGGGCACCTACAGGGAGTTTAAGGATAATATTCTTCCAAGGATAATTAAAGACGGATATAACTGCCTGCAGATTATGGCAATCGCAGAGCATCCTTATTATGGAAGTTTCGGATATCATGTGTCCAACTTCTTTGCCCCGTCAAGCCGCTTCGGTACGCCCGAGGAGCTTAAGGAGCTTGTGGATGAGGCCCACAAAAACGGAGTAGCGGTCATCATGGACATCGTCCATTCACATGCTGTGAAGAACGAGATTGAGGGACTGGGCAATTTTGCAGGAGACCCATGTCAGTATTTCAACCAGGGAGGACGTCGTGAACATCCGGCCTGGGACTCCCTGTGTTTCGACTATGGAAAGAACGAGGTGCTGCATTTCCTCCTTTCCAACTGCAAGTACTGGCTTGAGGAATTCCATTTCGACGGTTACCGATTCGACGGAGTGACATCAATGTTGTATTACAGCCATGGCCTGGGAGAGGCATTCGGAGGCTATGGAGATTACTTCAACGGACATGAGGATGACGAGGCTATCGCATACCTCACATTGGCCAACTTGCTTATACACGAGGTTAACCCCAACGCAATCACAATTGCCGAGGAAGTCAGCGGAATGCCGGGACTTGCCGCATCGTTCAAAGACGGTGGATATGGATTCGACTACAGAATGGCGATGAATATCCCAGACTACTGGATTAAGACAATCAAAGAGCTTAAGGATGAGGACTGGAAACCGTCATCGATGTTCTGGGAGACTACCAACAGACGTGCCGACGAGAAGACCATCTCATACGCAGAAAGCCATGATCAGGCGCTCGTGGGTGACAAGACCATAATATTCAGGCTTATCGACGCTGATATGTACTGGCATTTCAAGAAAGGCGACGAGAATATGGTGGCCAACAGGGGCATAGCTCTCCATAAGATGATACGCTTGCTCACAGCCTCTACAATAAACGGAGGATACCTGAACTTTATGGGCAACGAGTTTGGACATCCAGAATGGATTGACTTCCCGAGAGAAGGAAACGGATGGAGCTACAAGTATGCCAGAAGACAGTGGAATCTCGTGGATAACCATGAGTTGTGCTACCACTATCTCGGGGATTTCGATGAGGCTATGGTCAAACTTATCAGAAGCCTGAAAAATTTCCAGAAGACACCCGTTGTGGAGATTTGGCATAATGACGGTGACCAGATTCTGGCTTACAGCAGGGGCGACCTTCTCTTCGTGTTTAATTTCAGCCCTTCAAAGTCTTACACCGACTATGGATTTATCGTACCACAAGGCTCGTACAGCGTGGAGTTGAACACAGACTCAAAACTCTACGGAGGAAATAACTTTGCCGACGACACAGTGGTACATTTCACCAACTACGATCCCATTTATGAGAAAGACGGGAAGGGATGGCTTAAACTATATATCCCTGCACGTAGTGCGGTGGTTCTTAAGAAATGCGATTAATTGATGGAATTTGAAAATGTTGGAAATAGAAGTACCGCAGGGGTGGTGAGGCATTCCTGCGGGATTCTTTTTGTCTTATTCTCATTTTGCTACCTGTTTTTCCTGCAAGGGGATCTGATAGCAAAAGCACAGTATGTGTTCTCAGAGGGAGCGACCTCTTACTCTATTTTCTGGGGAGCTGTCATAATAACAGCTGTGCTTAGGCTCATACAGTGGCCCGTGGCTCATTTTGTCAAGGTGCCACTCCGCTTTTATTCCATCACTTACCTGCCTTCAGTAATGATACTCACAATTATTT
Source organism: Bacteroidaceae bacterium (assembly GCA_045603885.1). Lineage (GTDB taxonomy): Bacteria > Bacteroidota > Bacteroidia > Bacteroidales > Bacteroidaceae > UBA3839. The sequence continues at coordinate 8,807 of JAZUMZ010000118.1, forward strand.
GTGATGTGAATTCTGAGGTTATGAGTAAGTTCTCATTAGGGTGGTGGTGGCTTGGCATTCCTCTCTGCATCGGCTTCTTCTATCTGGCTGTGAGGATGCTGTCAAATTTGGAGTCTTACACATATGGAGCTGATAGGCGGAGTGTAAGGATGTCGCCTTATCTATGGCCTAATTTCGCTATTCTTATCGTAATCTTATTATGGTGTGGTACTTGCCATTCTGCCTCTGATGTGGATATGTATGAGCAGAAAGTTGAACGTCTTGTCGAGGAAGGAAGATATGACGAGGCGCTTGAGGTAGGCAGAGAATCCCAAGACACTAATATAAGACTGTCCAACTTGCGTATGTTCGCTCTCTCCAAGACAGGACAACTGCCCGACAAACTTTTTTTCTATCCTCAAAATTACGGATGCCAGGGATTGCTTGAGGTAGCCGATACCAGCAGTCGCTGTTATAGGTTCGATGCGTCGGATATTTGCCGATACCTTGGGGTGGAGTGTGACTCCACTATAAGATCCACTGAGGATTATTTCAACAAGGTGGTCTTCCACCAGAGTCTGATTGCCGACTCTCTTATGAGTATTGAGGTTGCCCGTTCTGAAAATCCAGACTCACTTGCATTGGAAATACAGAACAGGTATGCATTGCTGAAAGAGGAGAAGCGCAGGATTGACGATTATATCTTGTGCGGATTATTGCTGGAGAGAAACCTCGACAAGTTCAAGGAAAAGATCGATGAGACTTATGCGCTTCATCTGAACACCGACTCTGTCGCACGGGTGGACTCGCTGCCCGAGGTTTATCGGGAAGCCCTCGTTATGATATATCCAGAGGTTAATGATACCCTGATGATTAAACGATATGCTGCTTATCTCGACATGAAAGAGTCTATTCCTGATTCTGTGGAGAGCTCCAACCGCACTTACTTTCAGCGTATTGAGAAAGATAATATAAAGAGGTTCGGAAACACCTTCTGGTGGTATTATTACAACCCGTCTCAGAAACACTGACAAACAACTTTCCGTCTCTTTCCTTTTATTAGTCAACTGTAGCAAGAAGCTGCAGTTGATTTTTTTATTAAAACCTCAACGAGGTTGCAGATACAACATTGTATCATAACCTCGAAGAGTTTACATATTATTAACCCCGGGTCGCAAACGTTGTGCAGCGTACCCGGGGAATACAG
>JAZUMZ010000119.1:0-9746 GCA_045603885.1 Bacteroidaceae bacterium
AAAGAAGAACAAAACAAGGATTAAAAAACAAGAAAAGAAGAGCAAAACAAGGATTAAGAAACAAGAAAAGAAGAGCAAAACAAGGATTAAAAGAACAAGAAAGAAGAACAAAACAAGGATTAAGAAACAAGAAAAGAAGAGCAAAACAAGGATTAAAAGAACAAGAAAGAAGAAGCAAATAAATACAAGGCTGATAACAAACGGAGATGGCGCATGCAGGATTTTGCATGCGCCATTTCTGTATGATTAAAACATGATATTTCTGTGTGATTAAAATCTGATAAAACAACATAGATATAAAAAGATGACAAATCTTTCATTAAACTTTCCTAAAACATCGTGTAGTAACATCAAAGACATGGATAAAATTTGGTGTTGTGAAGTGTTTTTGTTAACTTTGCAAAATATAGTGCACATAGCAAATCAAGAGTTTAGACATAATGACTTTAGGAATGAAACATATATTGTACGGACTGGTTTTGATGATTGTCGGATGCATGGCTTCCGGATGCAGCGACGACGACAAATTCAGCACATCCTCGTCTGATGTATTGACCTTTGAGTTCGATACAATCAGTTTTGACACCGTCATAACCACCATTGGTTCCCCAACCAAACGTTTAAAGATTTTTAACCACAGCGACAAAGGTATCAGGATTCTCACAGCCGGACTGACCAGTGGCGGTTCCAGCGGTTTCCGTTTCAACATCGACGGACACAGCGGCCCTGTGCTTGAGGATATTGAGATTCAGAAGCATGACAGCTTGTTTGTCTTCGCTGATGTAATTGTTCCAGCTCAGGACTCGGAAACGCCTGTATTTATTAAGGATGAGCTTAATCTCACACTTGAAAACGGTGTGACCCAGCATGTGGTTCTGACAGCCTACGGCCAAGACGCAATCATTATGCATGCTCCGGTCATTAGAACCGACACCGAGCTGGGCGATGTCCGCCCATATATAATCTATGACAGTCTTGTTGTGGCACGAGGAGCAACCCTGACACTCTCTGAAGGCACCACCCTTTGTTTCCACGGTCGCTCGGGAATGAATGTCCACGGTCAGTTGATATGCAACGGCACACAGGAGCACCCGGTGACAATCCGCTGCGACCGCACCGACCACATGTTCAGCTATCTGCCCTACGACCGTCTGGATGCCCAATGGGGCGGCATCACTCTCTGCCCGGAAAGTTCAGAGAACCTGTTTGACCACGTAGATATCCACGGTGGCTCTTTCGGCATCAACTGTCCCCTTTCGGTTGTAGAAGGTTATAAATTCTATATTCAGAACTCAGTGATTCACAATGTGGCACACGATGGTCTGCGATGCCGTTATACTTTAGGCCAGGTGCTTAACAGTCAGATAACCAATGCCGGCGGCAATTGCGTCCATCTCGACGGCGGCAGCTATAACTTCGTTCACACAACCATCGGCCAATTCTATCCATGGGACGGCGCACACGGTTCCGCTTTGTATTTCTCTAATGTCTCTAACGACACCATAAGCCCATTGGAACAGGCAAACTTCTACAATTGTCTGATAACAGGTAGCAGTACCGATGAGATAATCGGCAACAATCTTAAAGACACCGACGCTGCCTTCAACGCCCTGTTCGACGGCTGCCTTATAAACATACACCTTCTCGGCACTGAGGGCGACAACATTTTGGAAATGTTCGCAAAGTCCAAGAATGAGACGGGCGACACACGCAACTGGAAGAAAGACAGCAACGGGGCTTACTCAGACGAAATTATCTGGGGGCGCAAAAACTTCAAGGTTATAGACAACGAGATTTACTACTACGATTTCGGGCTATCAGAGCAATCTAACGCCCGTGGTATAGGAAATAGTGAGTACGTGAAATACTGTCCCACTGACTTGAATGGAGCCCCACGTCCGGAAATCAACCCTGATGCCGGCTGTTATCAATTTATTCCATCAGAAACCTCTGAAAAATAGCAATAAGAAATATGATTAAAAGAATTATTTTATTATTGACAGGTCTGATTTTCGGATTATTGTCCCACAGTCAGACATGGATTGACATAACAGACAAATATATTGTCAACCCCAACTATAATGACAATGACGTCACAACAGGTTGGAGTGGCACCGAATTAGGCAAGAACAACCCATTTGAAAATGCAGAGCACTATAACAAGACTTACGACAGCTATCAGGATCTTAACGGATTGAAAGCCGGCAAATACCGTTTGTCTCTCAGTGCATTCTACCGCATGGGCGACTCAGGCAATGACTATCAACTATATTCCAGCGGTAATTATACATCCTCTCAACATGCAAAGATCTATGCCACAAGCTCGGCAAGTGATTATGAAGTTGCCATCACACCTTCATCGAGCGCAGCCTTGACCGAATCCTTAGGAGGTGACGTAAGATGGGTAGGCAACGGCAACTGGTGGGAAGGCGCCACGATGTATTGCATTCCCAACAACATGGAAGCCGCTCACTATTGGTTTGAGTCCGGTTACTACAAAAACACACTTGAATTTGAAGTGGATGATGACGGTGTGTTGAGAATCGGCATACGCAAATACACAAATATCGACTCTGACTGGACCTGTATAGACACTTGGAAGTTGGAATACTGGGGCACCGTGACCCAAGCCACATCACTAAAAGTTGCCAGATCCTCAATGACTATGGTGCCTTCTGAGACCTACACACTCGGCTACACAATATTACCCGAAGACGCCACATACGATAAGGTCAGCTGGAGCTCAAGCAACACCTCCATTGCCACAGTCAGCGAAGACGGAGTGATAACAGCCTTGAGCACCGGTATATGTATAATCACCGCAAAAACGATAGACGGCAGCAATTTGTCCTCCCGATGCGTTGTGACAGTAAAAAATAGCAAACCGACTTCTGAGAACATTATAATCAATGAGATTATGGCTTCCAACGTTGACGTATATCTCGACCCCAACCAAAACTATGGCAGCTGGGTAGAGATATACAATCCAACAAGCGAGAGTGTAGCCATCGGCAACTTATACATAAGCGATGATGCCTCGAACCTCAAGAAGAACCGTCTAACCTCCAATTACGGGACTGTTCCCGCCAACGGTTTCGCAATATTGAATTTCGACCATCACGAAAACTTCACCACTTTGTCTTACAGGCAAATAGATGACAAGCTGGATTATGACGGAGGTGAGATAATCATAAGCGACGGCACAGACATCATCGCCCGTCAGACCTATCCTGCCGCCATATCGCGTGTCTCCTATGCCCGCACTACTGACGGCGGCTCCACTTGGACAACATGCGGAACCCCGACACCTGGCGCCTCTAACCAGGACGCAAGTTTTGCGACAACCCGCCTGCCTGCCCCCGAACCCGACCAGGCAGGACAAGTATTCTCAGGTAACCTGCAAGTATGCGTCAACATCCCTGCAGGCGCGACACTTCTCTACACCACAGACGGAACCGCCCCTACCCTGACTAACGGGACGGAGTCTGCCACCGGTATATTCGATGTCAGCCAGACCACCTGCTACCGTTTCCGTTTCTTCCAAGAGGGGTATCTTCCCTCTGAGGTTGTGACACGCTCATATATTGCATCCGGCAACTATCCATTTCCGATTATTTCTGTTGTGACCGACGCCGCGAATATCTACGACAAAGACCGCGGTGTGTTTATGCAAGGTCAGTACGGTCGTCCCGGAAGCGGCCAGACAACCAAGAGCAACTGGAATATGGACTGGGACCGCCCTGTATCATTTGAATACATCACCACGTCAAACGAGAACCTGATAAACCAGGAGTGTGACCTCTCCATGTGCGGTGGATGGAGCCGCGCCTGGAGTCCCCACGCCTTCAAACTCAAAGCCAACAAACTATATGAGGGTCGCAACTTCTTTGCAGCCAGCCTATTCGACAAGAAGCCCTATATAAAGAACAAAGTTCTCCAAATCCGCAACGGTGGCAACGACACAAGCTGCCGTATAAAGGATCCCGCAATCCAAGGCATAGTGAGCCGCAGCGGTCTGAACGTAGATTACCAGGAATGGCAACCTGTGCATGTTTTTATCAACGGCTCCCACTATGCCGTGTTGAACATGCGCGAGCCCAACAACAAAGACTACGCCTATTCCAACCAAGGCATAGACACCGACTTTATGGATCAGTTTGAGATGTCTCCCGACTCCGGTTACGTCCAGATGCGCGGCAGCCGTGAGAGTTTCCAGCGTCTTGTCAATCTTAGCTCCAACGCCTCCGACCCTTCTACTTACACTGAGATTTGCCAACTGCTTGACATCGACGAATACATCAACTATATGGCAGTTGAGCTTTACTGCGGCAACTGGGACTGGCCCCAGAACAACGTAAAAGCCTACCGTGACCAGAACAACGGCAAATACCGTTTTGTCTTATTCGACATGGACGGCTCTTTGAGCACCTCCACACCTTTCCAGACCTTCTTCGGCAAAGAGCATTATACTTTTGATAATCTCCACGGCTACGATTACTCAAAAAATAAAGATATAGAAGGTACCACATTAAGCAAACCAATTGATGTAGTAACACTGTTCAAGAACCTTCTTGAAAACGCCCAATTCAGAAAACAGTTTATCGACACCTTCTGCATAATCGGCGGCTCCGTGTTCACTCCGAGCCATGTGCAGGAGATTGTCTCAGAGATGCGTACGTATCTCTCACAAGGCAACTATGTGAACCCCTCAGGTACCGCCAACGACTTAATCAACAAGTTTTCGAGCAGTTATATGTCGAACATGATTAACCAGCTCAAAAGCAACAGCCATGATGCAATCAAAAACGAGCTTTCCAGTTTAAGACAGCAATCAGTGACACTTTCCACCGATACCAAAGGTGCCAAAATTCTCTTAAACGGCATTGAGCTTCCCTACTGCAGTTTCAGCGGTTACCTGTTCGCTCCCACCAAACTAAAGGCAGTAGCTCCCAGCGGTTACAAATTCAATGGCTGGCGCTCGGTTAGCGGCACGACAAACGGAGTGAGCTTGATAAACAAGCAATCCGACTGGCGTTATTACGACCAAGGATCACTTGACGGCACCGATTGGAAAAGCTCCATAAACACCAGATGGTCCAGCGGCAACGCTCCCTTAGGCTACTACACTTCAGACAGCAACAACGGACGCGGCTACAAGACCACACTGAACTATGGAAGCAGCTCCAACAACAAATATCCGACATATTACTTCGCCCGCACTGTACGCCTCAACGAGTCACCCAGAACAAATGACAGTTTTGTGCTTGACTTTACTGTTGACGACGGCTTTATCATTTATGTAAACGGTAAAGAGGCCGGCAGATACAACATGCCGTCGGGCAACGTCACTTTCAGCAACTACTCTACCACATACGCCAACGGCAACCCCGACAGCGGAACTCTCACACTGGCATCATCGTTGTTCAAGACAGGCGAGAATATCATTGCCGTTGAAGTCCACAACAACAGCGGCAGCTCAACAGACATATATTGGGACGCCTCGCTGACACAATACAAGGCAGACAGCGGTTCGCTCGTAAGCAGTGACGAGGAATACACCATCCCAACAACCGGTACTATCAGTCTCGTCGCAAGTTTCTCAGAGCAGAACCAAGATGAGCTGAAAGCCTCTGTATATCGTCCGATAAAAGTAAACGAAGTGAGCGCCGGCAACTCAGTATATATAAACGACTACTTCAAGAAAAACGACTGGATCGAGCTATACAATGCTACAGACACCGACCTGGACATATCAGGTCTGTACGTGAGCGACGATATAGACCAGCCGATGAAATACCAAATTTCATCCAACGGCCTGACCAACACAATAATCCCGTCGGGCGGACATATCATCCTGTGGGCAGACAAACTTGAGCCCCAAACACAACTTCACACCAACTTCAAGTTGTCGAACACAACAGGCGAGTCAGTTGTCATAACCTCCTCTGACACATTTGTTTCCAACAACAAAAAATATTTTGAGGCTCATCCTGACATGGAATCATTCGCAGACGGTCTGACCTACGAGGTACACAACGGTAATGAGTCATGCGGACGCTATCCCGACGGTGGCAAGTCGCTTTACAAGATGGTCCGCACGACGATATGCAGCCCCAACTCTATTCAACCATCCGAAATCAGCTATGGCGAGGATGAAGACATAACGAGTCCACACACCGACGATTTCACCCTGTCGCTCCATGAAGGTTGGAACTGGATATCCAGTGTGCTTGCCGACCCTCTTTCTCCATCATCTTTAACCGACGCAAGCCACATAATAGGCAGAAGCACCGAGACAATAAAGAGCGACGGCTCTTGGTCCGGCTCTCTTAAAAACCTATATGCGGGTAATCTTTATAAAGCCGATATGACAAAAGCCGCCACCTACACCTTCAGTCAGACATTATGCCGCGGCGACCTGCCTATAGGCGTTCAGCCAGGATGGAACTGGATCGGCTACACATCGTCAGGCAGTCAGAATTTGAGCTCCGCCCTTGAGAGTGTGCCATTGCAGGAAGGCGACATTATAATGGGGCAGGACGGATTCTCCGTATTCACCGACGGTTCATGGAGCGGCAACCTGACAACCTTAGAGGGTGGCAAAGGCTATATGTTCAAAAGCGGCAACACCAAGACACTCACCTTCAATACTCCAAGTGTGAAAGTCAACATAAGGCATAAAGTGTCCGGGAAATTGCATAGTGGTTTCCAAGTTGACAGATATGCCTACCCCGACGTTATGGGTATGACCTGTAAACTGGTTATGAACGGTGCTACTGTTGACTCTGAGAGGTTCATAGTGGCTGCCTTCGACGAAGATGGATGCGCCGGTGTCGGTCAGTCATCCGACAGTCTGGTGTATATAAGCCTTTACGCCTCCCCAGGCTCACTACTTCAGTTCAAGGCAATAGACACATACGACGGTATGGAATACGAAATTGCAGAAACCGCAACATTCAAATCCGACGTTGTCGGACTTCCTTCAAGACCGTTTATCCTGACTTTGAACGCCGACTCAGGTACTCCGACCTCAATCGACACACCAGACGAGGACAACGACAACAATCCACGCCATTCTGTAAATTGCAAGGTTACAGGCTATTATTCTGTAGGCGGACAGTTGATAAGTACTAAGTATGCGACCTTGCCACAAGGTATATATATAGTGAAATATAACGATGGTACTCACCACAAAATATATGTGAGATGAAAAAATTTCTTTTTATATCCGCAATACTGCTGGCAACGACCATATCGGCATCATCCCAGAATCTTGCAGTGATAAAAGTTGTGTTCGACGGCACGACTGCCAGTGTCAGTATGCCTTCCACAATGACAGATGTTGACTATACTGTCAACGGTGCGAACGTTGAGATTACCTCTGGTACGAGCACCGCTGAATATGCCTATGAGCTGAGCGGCAGTTCCGATGACGGTTCTCTCACCCTGACCGGCAATTATAAGCTGACTCTTCGTCTTAACGGGCTGAACCTTACCAGTCAGAACCGTCCTGCCATAGACATAGAGTGCGGCAAGAGAATTGCAGTCGAGCTCATTGACGGCACAGTAAACACTCTGAGTGATGCCGAAGGCGGTTTCCACAAAGCCACGCTTTACTTCACCGGTCACCCAGAGTTCTCAGGCAGCGGCCAGCTCAACGTAACAGGAAAAACCAAGCATGCCATAAGCGCTAAAGAATACCTTGAGATAAAGAAAGGCACGGGTAGCATAAACATACTTAGTGCCGCTGGTGACGGCATCCACTGCGGCAAGGGAAAGGTAGCAAACGAAAACAATTATTTCAAAATGTCGGGCGGCACTGTCAACATAAGTAACATTGGCGGTGACGGCATAGACTCCGATGACTTCGGAGTAGTGAACATATCCGACGGTTCGTTGAGCATAAACATAAGCGGCGATGACAACACCGGCATCAAGGCCGACAGTATCATGACCATCTCAGGCGGTCATATAAACATAAATGTAAGCGGCAAAGGCAGCGACGCATTATCTTCCGCTTACTCCACAACCATATCAGGTGGCGACATACACCTTCTCATAACGGGTGACGGCAGCAAGGGCATCGTTTCTAAAAACAGTAGCTCCACAGTACTCAACGGCGGCGAATGCACAGTGAGCGGTGGCACGATAGAAATTCTTGCCACCGGAGGACTTTTGACAACAGACACGAACGAAAAGAAATGCCGCGGCCTGAATGCAGACAAGACATTCGCACAGACAGGTGGAGAAATCACAATATATGCCTACGGTTCAGACCCCTCCGGCTACAAGTCTGACGTTGAGAGCAAGCTCGAGGGAGGCCAGATGACCGTATATAAAGCTCCTTGGTCACACAATCCTTATGACTACCAATACGACATGAGCTCTTGGGTGACAGTAAAAGAAAACGATACTATGATTTCAGACTACAGCGAGTATGCTGTGGGTGCATTCTCCGGTGAGCAATGTGTTGGAGTCGCCATGTTCTCAGAGCCGACATATGGTGAGTTGCGAATACGCAGTAATGAGTCTGGCAGCCAACCGATAACATTCAAGCTGTTTGACTATACTTCAGGCAAAGAATATGCTCTGACTCCCGAGCGCGATGTTACGTTCAAGTCACTTGACATGTATGGCTCTCCCTCCACTCCATTCCTTCTCAGCTATACCCAAACCACTCGTATTTCCGGTGACGTAAATGAAGACGGTTATGTAAATATCAGTGACGTGGTTGCCGTCATAAATCATATAGCTGGTATTGAGCAATGGCAATATGCCGATGTTGACGAAAACGATGCAGTAAATATCAGTGATGTTGTCATGATAATTAATATAATTGCCGGATTATAAAAAACCGCATAACACACCAAAACGAAAAAATATGAGACATGCAGTTATACTGTTATTTTTGTTATTACATTCCATTGGCATAAACAGCAAGGGTATACCCAGCTCTACATCCTCACCGTTTGTTGTTGTGATTGACGCCGGTCATGGCGGTCACGATGGCGGTGCTCCTGGTTCCAATGACCGAAATTGGGAGAAAGACATCAACCTTGCAATCGCTTTGGAAGTAGGACGCCTGTTGGAAGCAAACCAAAAAGACATACGTGTTGTCTATACCCGTAAGACCGACGTATTTGTTGAGCTGGGTCAGCGCGCCAACATAGCCAACAAAGAGAAAGCCGACCTGTTCGTATCCATCCACACCAATGCCCAGCCCAGAACTGTAGTAAACAGAGCCCGCGGCGTTCAGACCTACACACTCTGCCTTAGCACCGCCTCAACAAATCTTGAGGTAGAGAAACGCGAAAACTCAGTTGTGAAATACGAAAAAGACGGAGAGCGTAAATACAACTATGCCGCCAGTGCTGAAAGCGACATAATATTTGAGATAATGCAAGAGCAGGATATGCGCAACAGCGTTGCATTCGCAAAAATAGTTCAGCGTCAGATGGTAAATTATGCCGGTCGCAATGACAAAGGTGTCCAACAGGCCAACTTGGCTGTTCTCCGTCTGACCTATATGCCCAGCGTTCTGATTGAGGTTGGCTTCATTTCCCACCCAGAGGAAGAAGAATTTTTGATGTCCACGGCTGGCCGCAACAAGTTGGCAATGGCAATATATAGAGGAATTGTTGAATATAAAAGGCAGAAAAGATAGTTTATAGTTTTTGACCTTATTTTTAAGACTTTAGTTTTCAGTAAAGATGAAAATATCCAAGGAGATTAAAATTGCGTTGTCA
>JAZUMZ010000120.1:0-4715 GCA_045603885.1 Bacteroidaceae bacterium
GCCAAAGCAGATTCTCAGAAGAAAATCCCACAAATCAAAAGATTAATTTCTAATTTGAAAGATTTTTATAGATTTGGAAGATTTCTGCGCAGCGCACTTCATCTGTTTTGAAGTGCCCTCATTTTTTTACGTCGTGTCTGGTCTGACATCACCTCTATATATACGCTTCCTTTTGTAAGGTTTGCCGGGTTGGTGATACGTCGTCCCGCAAGGTCGTAGGTGGCGATGACTTCAGGCTGTGCGTCAGTGTCAGCGTTTATGGCTTCAATTTCCGTTGCAGGGTCGCGTCCTGCCCTCAGCTGTATATTCTGGTCACGTCCGTCGTAGAGCACGATTACGGAGTCGGTGAAGAGGTCAACGTCGGAAATAATCTTAAGGTGGTAGTTGTCGCCAGGAGGTATCTCTCTGAAGTATGTGAATGAGAAGTTATAAGTCTGGGTCTCTCCTTTGTCGATGGAGACTCCCAATCTTCCGAAATTATATAGTTTTTCCGGCTCGTCGTCATTATAGAAGCATGTATATAGCCTGCCTGAATATTCTGCTCCGTCGTTGGTCAGTGTGTAGCTCCACACTGGCCGGGTGCCGAGGTAAGCCACAGACGGGAAGTTCACCTGTGTCAGTCTCAGGCTGCTGTGTTCCTCAGCAGGTGAGAATATCTCCGCCTGGCCTCCGCTCACACGACACCTCAGATAGTTGGGGGTTCCGACCATAGTGCGGGCTTCCACAAACATCCCGTTCTCCTCATATACCGGCACGATGCGGTAGGTGCCCTCAGCGACATCCGCCGGCAGGGCCAGTCTGAGCGTGTCGTCGTAGGTGGTGTCCACCAGCTCCTCCAACTCGAAATGGCGTGTGTACTTATACAGCAATGTGGTCTCCTCCACCTTGCTGGTTTTCCCGCTTCCCTCGGCTTTAAGCGCGACGCCCACGGTTCCGTAATGCTCGTTCCATCCGGTGTTGCAGAGCGAATACACCCCCACCTCAAACGGGCTTCCCACGGTTGCCGTCAGTCGTGAGTCCTCTCCCAGCGCGTCGATGCGTGCGAAACCATAGATATAATGCTGCTGACTGGGAGTCTGTGTGGTTTTTGGCTTCACTCCCACGAGCAGACTCTGCAACACATTCAGTCCTCCCTCCGCCTCGTTGATGTTATACCACTGTGGCTGCAACGGCGTGCTCCACGTGAAGTAATAATATCCTGTTCCGTCCTCTTCTGGATTTCCGAGCAGCAGGTGGAAGAATCCGTTGCTGTCATATCCGTCGCAGACATAAGCGTGTGCTCCGGTCTGGCTCCACCCTCCCACAAGCATAGGACGTCCCTCGTCCAGCTCATGGAACATGATGGAGTCCCACTCACACTGTGTGAAGAAATTCCTGTAATACATCTGCATGGACTCGTCGTAACCGAAGTGGTTGACAAGTGCCAGCGGCTGCTTGATCATGTGTGCTCCGCTCCCCACCGTGTTGTAGGTCATGTCCACGCTGATTCCGCAGTCTGACGCCAGCAGCGCCACGGCGTCACCCTGTTTCTCCGTATAATCCACGCTGCCCTCATATCCGTAGTCGTCGAGTATGTTGTCCCAGTCGTAGTAATGCGACGAGAAGTCGGCGGACAGTGTCATTCCGCACCCAGCTGTGTCCACATACTCGTATGAGCCGTATCCGTGTACCGGGTGTTTATAGTATTGCATAAGCTCCGACATCGACGTTGCCACACACCCCACGACACAGTGCTGCCCGTCCACCACCGGTGTCCTGAGGTTGAAAGGCGCGTACTGATGCCATGTGTCAAGACACAGAGGCCCTACGGCTTCAGCCACGTCTGTCGGCTTGTATATTCTGAAGTTGGGGTTGAAGTCTGCCGAAATATGCTGAATGAGTGCCCTGAAGCAGTCGCTCTTCATGGCCTTCTCAAACGGACATGCGTCGGAATAGCCGAGAATCGGTGGCATGGACGCGTCTCCCGCCGCGAGCACGAACCGTCCGTCGGTGTCAAAAGCATAAAGTTTTGCCGACGAATAAGCCAGGGATATTTCCGGTTTACCGTTTTGCCGTTGTCTCGCCTGTGCTCCCTGCAGGCTGCTCAGGAATTTCATGACATTGTCTTGAGCCTCGCTCTCGGTCAGCGTCTGTGCTCTGGCTCCGAGTGCCACGAGCAAGAGCGATAGCGGGAATATGTGTTTGAGTGACATTGTAGGTCTGTGATGTTGATATTATTACAGCTGCAAATTTACACAAAAGTTGTCATAAAGTCAAATAAAACGGGTGATTATTTGCCTTTTCGACGGCTAATCCGTAAATTTGCATACGATTATGCTTTTCAACTCCCTGACATACCTGATATTCGTGCCGGTTGTATTCGCCCTCTATTGGGCGGTGCGCACCTCAAGATGGCAGAATATGGTGCTGCTGGCTGCCAGTTGCTGTTTCTACGGCTGGTGGAGCCTCCCGTTTCTGGGACTGATGCTTGCCACATGCCTGCTCAACTGGGTCGGAGTGGGAGTGATGTGCTCAAAAAGCGGCAGGCGTTGGCGGCGGTCATGGCTCACGGGTACTTTGGCACTCAATTTCGGAGTTCTCGGAATTTTCAAATATTTCAATTTCTTCGCATCCAACCTGTCGGTGTTGCTCTCCTCCATCGGATTTAAAGCCGACATGCCCACGCTCGACATCATCCTGCCTGTGGGAATCAGCTTTTACACCTTCCAGTTGTCGGCCTACGTCATCGACTGCTACCGCAGCGATCTGCCGCCCGACCGCTCGCTTCTGCGGTTTATGACCTTCATCACATTCTTTCCCCAGTTAGTGGCAGGCCCTATAGAGCGCGGCAGCCACCTGCTTCCTCAATTTGCCTCCAAGAGGAGTTTCGACGGAGCAGACGCCACGGAGGGTATGCGTCTGATTTTGTGGGGGTTGTTAAAAAAGATGCTGGTGGCTGACAACTGTGCGGCTCAGGCAGACTATGTGTTCAGCAACTACGAGAGTGTCAGCACCCCGACCTTGTGGCTCGGAGCCATTTACTTCACCTTCCAGATTTACGGCGACTTCTCAGGTTACAGCGACATGGCCGTAGGTTCCGCCAAGCTGTTCGGGGTTCAGATAAGCCGCAACTTCAACAGGCCTTATTTCGCCTTGTCGATGAAAGAATTCTGGCGTTGCTGGCACATCACTTTGATGGGCTGGTTCCGCGACTATGTGTATATACCCCTTGGCGGCAGCCGCAAAGGCAAGTTCCGCACCCATGCCAACACCCTCTCTGTCTTCCTTCTGAGCGGTTTGTGGCACGGCAGCAACTGGACTTTCGTGTGCTGGGGACTTTACCATGCCCTTATATACCGCCTTCGTTTGAGATGGCTGACTTTGGCAGCCGTTGTGCTGGGATGGGTTATCTTCCGTGCTCCCGACATCTCGTCAGCTGCCGGTTATCTGTCGGGCATGTTCTCGGTGTCCATGCTGTCTGCCCCTTCGTGCAGCCGTATGCCAATAGTGGTTATCGCCCTGCTTATGCTTGCCGAATGGAGGATGAAAGACTCCCCCCACCCATTCCAATGGCGCGCTTCCGGCTGGCAGGGCTCCCAGTTAGTACGTATGGCGGTTTACCTCACCGTATTTGTCGCCACAATAGTGCTCGGAGGCGAGAAGACCCAGTTTATCTATTTCCAGTTCTAAGACAAACCTTTTTATCGATGAAGGCATTTCTCAGACATATCCTGATTTTTTCTCTCTGCATCCTGGTGCCGCTTATAGCGGCTGAGATATACGTTGAGAGCCTGCCCAACCCGTCTAAGACGAAACACAGCTGGATGAGCGCCCACTCTGAGTCAGTAAGCACCTTGATTCTGGGCAGCAGCCACACATTCTACGGCGTGACCCCCTCGCTCTTTCCCGACACGGCCTTCTCGCTCGCCCAGGTGTCACAGACCTACCGCTATGACAGTTACCTTCTCAGGCATTACCCGATGCCCAAATTGCGGACTGTCATACTCCCCTTCTCCTATTTCTCGCTATACGAGGATTTTGAGAGCCAGCCACATGAGCAGTTCAATGCCAAGCGTTACCGTATCTATATGGACTGCGACCTCCACTTCCGTCTCGGCTGGTACGGTTTTGAGTTCACCTCCATCGATCCGTTCGTCGAGAAGCTGAAATCGCTTTACAAACCTCAGCATATGACCTGGGACTCGTTGGGGTTCGGCACCGACTATACGTTCTCATCACGTCCTGCCGACTGGGACAACGGTGAGGCTGCCGCATCTGGCAACACCTACACCGACACCACGCTCGTTGATCTAAACATGGGGTTTCTCGACGACATCATGTCGTTCTGCCAGGAGCGGCACGCACGGCTGCTGCTTATCACAACTCCTTTGTCGCCTGGGTTCAGGAATCATCAGCAGACAGAGCAGACAGAGCGCAACGCCCGTTGTCTCAAGCAGATACTCTGTCGCCACCCAGAGGTTGTCTATCTGGATTTCTCCGCCGACCCCACCTTCACGGACTCCCTCTTCTACGACTCCCACCACTTGAACGGACGTGGAGCCGGGTTTCTCACCCGCAAACTGATTGAGAACATCCAACAACTGAAGGAATAAGGGATTTACGTCTCCTTTAATCCCATAATTCTTAGAGCAGAAAAAAAGAAAGGCTGCGCTATCAGTGAGCGCAGCCTTTCTTCTATTTAAAGCCTATTAAAGGGTACTTCTATAAATTAGTTT
>JAZUMZ010000121.1:0-18152 GCA_045603885.1 Bacteroidaceae bacterium
GCTGCAAGAACAAATCTTGGAGCAGCGAGAACAAATGAAAGTTTACTTTCTATTTGTCGAGTCGTGACAAGATCCAGCGAAGATAAACCTGCTCACTAATAAATTGTAAATCGTCTGAAGCTAATTTATAGAACCACCCTAGAGTCTGAAAAGCATGTTATTAAAATAACTTACGGTAATTGCATCCTTCTTTCCATCGTGAACACCCATATGCAGTATTGCCTTTGATAATGTGCCCGATTTTGCAAATAGGACAAGGCAGTCCCACCCATTCGTCAGAAGACAGATTGGTATCCGATTGACTTTTTTCTATAGTTTTTCCTGTCTTTTTTGAAGACTTTCTGTTTGACTTCGGCTGAAACCCGGCAACGACATTGGATTGTTGCCGTGAATCTTGATGCTGGGAGGAAGCACTCCCCATGCTCATCTGTGTTGTTGATTTTTTCTTAGTTTTTGAAACACTTGGCTTTGTTTGCTGTGGCGCTTGTGATACATAACGCATGGAAGTATCGTTTTTCACCTTTACTACAATATCAGAGACCATTTGTTTTAATTCCTCAATAAAAACAGTCGCATCATACCTTCCACGTTCTATATCTCTAAGTTTCTTCTCCCATATACCTGTAAGCTCAGCACTTTTAAGCAATTCCTCGTTAATCACGGATATCAGTTCCTTGCCCGTTATTGTCGGGACAATTCGCTTCTTCTGTTTCTGAATATAATGTCTTTTATACAACGTCTCGATAATTGCAGCCCTGGTAGAGGGGCGTCCTATCCCGTTTTCCTTCATGACATCCCTCAATTCCTCGTCGTCAACGGTTTTACCCGCAGTTTCCATTGCCCTAAGCAACGTTGCCTCCGAATAATAAGGAGGCGGCTGTGTCTGCTTTTCCATAAGTTGTGGAGAATGTGGTCCACACTCTCCAACGATAAAATCAGGAAGATTCTGGTCATTTTGCTCATTATCCTTCTTTGAGTGCTCTGTTTCTTGTGAAACAGTTGTCTTTGGGTAAAGTGCACGCCATCCTTCATTTATTATCACCTTACCTGTGGCTTTAAACTCAACTCCTCCCGCATCACCTAAGACAACCGTGGATTTATACTTACAATCAGGATAGAATACTGCGATAAAGGCTTTAGTGACAAGGTCATAGACGTTACGTTCCATGTCGGTCATATTTTGTGCCGGCTGTCCTGTTGGTATGATGGCATGGTGGTCAGTGACCTTAGAAGTGTCAAACACTTTCTTCCTTTTAATAAGACTTGTGCCATAGAGGGGCGAGGTGAATTGCTCATAGCCACGGATTCCTTGAAGAATCTCTCCACATTTTGAATAAACATCATCGCTGAGAAATGTGGTATCAACACGTGGGTAAGTAGTGTATTTCTTCTCATACAATGACTGAATAAGGTTCAGTGTCATCTCTGCAGAATAACCGAATTTTTTGTTACAGTCAACTTGTAATGACGTGAGATCATAGAGTTTTGGAGGTGCTTCGGTTCCGTCCTTAGATGTCACAGATTTTATGGAGAACAACGAAGACTTAACATTCTCCAAAGCACTCTCTCCATCATTTTTCACCATAAACTTTCCTTTTGTGGAAAGGAAGGTTGTATCTCTATAAATCGTAGATAAGATCCAATATGGCTCAGGTTTGAAATTGTCAATTTCCTCTTGGCGTTTTACTATCAATGCCAGAGTTGGAGTCTGTACTCTCCCTATCGAGAGAACCTGAGAATTATATCCGTTTCTATATTTTAGGGTATAAAGTCTTGTGCAGTTCATACCGAGAAGCCAGTCACCTATAGCTCTTGACAGTCCTGCCATATAAAGATTCTGAAAATCACTCTGCGGCCTTAACTTTTCGAATCCCTCACGAATTGCCTCGTCAGTCATTGAAGAAATCCAAAGTCGCCTGACCGGGCATTTCACACCAGCCTTTTGCATAACCCAGCGTTGTATCAGCTCTCCTTCTTGTCCGGCATCACCACAATTTATTATTTCATCAGCTTTAGACATTATTGTCTTAATAATGTCAAATTGCTGCTTAATGCTATCCTGTTCCTTTAAGCTGATTGCAAAACGGGGGGGAATCATTGGGAGTGCCTCCAATGTCCAACGCTTCCAGGCATCAGTATATTCATCGGGTGCTTTCAGCTCACATAAATGGCCAAACGTCCAAGTCACCTGATATCCATTACCCTCTATAAAACCTTTATTTGGATGATTGGCTCCAAGTATCCTAGCTATTTCACGGGCTACACTCGGTTTTTCTGCGATACAAACAACCATTTGAGATTACAGGATAAAAAGATTACAGGTATTTATGTCTTAGCGTTCAAGCAACAAAGAGGTAATGAGCTTTTCGTCATTGACGATTGCCGTTCCGTTATAATCAACAGATGTTTCATCAGTAAGAGCTGACTGATTTGGCTTGTTCATCTCCTCATGAAGTTTGAAGGTGATATTATAAATAGGCTCACCCCCTTCAAAAGCAGTTATTTTCTTTATAACGAAATCAGAGAGCTCAAAAGAAACAGTTCTTCCTGATGTTTGATACATGTGACGTATATATTCATTCACATCTCTTGGTGTACACGGTTTCTTCCCAAGATAAGACGACATAGTTGACGCGACAGTAGATCTCGCAAGCACAGTATCGTTTCTGGCTATCGCATCAAAGTGTTTCCTTACAACTTCTTCCATATCATCTTCCTCTGACGCAGTCAGAGGTACAGCATCCAACTTTGTAAGGTTCTCACGCGCTTGTTCCACATATGCTCCGTCAGGATAATGGTCAAGATACTCCTGATAAGCTTCAACCGTATTTAATTCCTGCATCTCAAAGAATGTTATTGAATCAAGTTTTGTTATAGCTCTTAAAAAATAGAATCCTTCCTCCTTGTATTCGAACAGATACTTCTCAACAGACTCTCTTTTTGAGCCTTCCTCCTCAACTTTATGCCATAGTTTAGCCTCCTTCTTCAGTCTTTCCATCAGTGTTTTCACATCGAAAGCATGACTTCCTTTTGGATATTCGTCGGCATATCTCTGCAAAGCCCCTTCAAGCGAATCCGGCTCGTTAGTATCTCTATACTGACAAATCAAGTCCCAGGACTGCTGCTCTGAAAGCCCTGAACGAATCATATCAGCTTTAGACCTGTGGAATAGGAAATAGGCTGCGACTCCGAGTAGTATTATACAAAAAATCACAATACCTACACGAATCATCATCTTCTTCCTGTTTTTCACATAAAGTGCCTCACCACAATGAGGACAATGAGTTGATTCTTTACTTACAGTTTTTCCACATTGTGGACATTTTGTTTTATGAGCCATAGTATTTTTTTTCAGTTAAAAGATTCATCAAATCCCTCCTCGGTCTGCTGTTCAGGCAAAGAAGGTGAGTTATACTCACTTTCAGATTTACTCTCATCTGCATTGTTGTCACCACTGTATTCATTTAAATCGATGACTTCGATATCGTCTTCGTCTTGAGGGTTCATTTCCGGATAGTCCACAGGAATCTCGTCTGTAGAAACGTTTTCATAAGTATTCACATTCTCCTGCACAACGTCAGTCTCCACCTTTACAGGCTCTGGTGTCTCAATTTTCACCTCCGCATCACTTCCATATTGGTTCTCGTCTTGTTGGGTTTGCAATGCAGACTCTTTCTTAGGAACAATAGGATTGTCATAATACATTGATGCGAAAATTCCCAGTGCTGAGACAGCAAGATAAAAAGTTGTGATTCCTTTCCTAAACACAGAATCCGCCTTGGTTGCAGCGGCCAATCCGACATATAAAATTGACAAAAGCAACCAGGACAATGACACGATTGTGATTCCATACATAACCAGTTTCAAAGCCGTTATTACAATCACAGCAACAGCAACTACTAATCCTGTATCGGCAAAACCGGAACGTTCTGGATGTTGTTTATAATATTCACCAGACATTATCGAATATGATCACATGTTTTATTAGTTACTTTAAAAAGTACCATTCAAATATAATGCAAAATTACAAAAAAAGTTTCGGTAACAAGCGATAAAAGCCAAAAAAAAATATTAACTTTGCGATTATTTAAACTTATGAATGAACCATTTCTTTAGTTTGCCGTCATAACACATTACAAATGACCCATATACGACTACATTATATATTAATAATATTATTGATAGTTTTTGTAACAAGTTGCAAA
The DNA here is from genome assembly GCA_045603885.1 of Bacteroidaceae bacterium. Taxonomy (GTDB): domain Bacteria; phylum Bacteroidota; class Bacteroidia; order Bacteroidales; family Bacteroidaceae; genus UBA3839. The sequence continues at coordinate 4,206 of JAZUMZ010000121.1, forward strand.
AAACATAATGTCATAAGCATTAAGGAATATGGTTATTGTGACAGTATCGCATACAATGACCCACACGGTGAATATGCAATCGGGATTCTCTCAGAAGTAAACTTCTCACTTATAGGCACAGAATCTGACGCCCCAGACGACCAACGAACCGTTAAAAACATCAACAATTTTATAATCAACATTATAACAAGTCAATATAAAGACGAAGATCCAGACAGCATTGCCAAGCACATAGCAGAGACGAATCTTACCAACTTATTGTCCAACGTAAGCGAGCGAGAGTTGTCGCGTATTAATGACACAACATATATACATCCTATCTACGACTTCAACGAGCTGTCAGATACCCTATTCAATAAAATTCATACAGAATGCCACATTGGCAGATGCGACACAGTGTTGTGTGTGAGCGGAAGAATGATGCTCTATAGTGGTGGTGCACACCCTGGCGAGGAATCATTTGCATATAGTTTCTCTCTCAACGATGGCAACATGCTCAGAATCAACAAACTTTTTAAAAACGGCTATCAAGATGAGCTAACCCACCGCATCAAGCTTAAGCTTATGGAAATGCAGAATGTGGAGACAGAGAAAGAATTAAACGCCCGAGGCTTTGAGGAAATTGGCATATCGCCATATTTCCTGTTAGAGAAAGATGGAATTATATTCCGATATGAAAGCTACACGATAGCCCCTTTCTACGTAGGAGACATCGATATTAAATTCAGCTACGAAGAAATACAAGACTTAATGAATGATTGATAAATAAGAAGTCCCATGGATTCACTATTAAGACATTTTCCAGATATCTCCGATTTACAGAGGAAGCAATTTGAACTTCTTGAGCCGTTGTATGTTGAATGGAATCAGAAAATCAATGTTATTTCAAGAAAAGACATTGGCAACCTGTATCTTCATCATGTACTCCATTCTCTTGCTATAAATGAAGTTATTCATTTTCGCCCAGGTTCTAGTATCTTGGACCTTGGATGCGGTGGCGGTTTTCCGGGTATTCCTCTTGCGATTTTGTATCCCGAAGTCAGTTTTCACTTAGTTGACAGTGTAGGAAAGAAGCTAAAAGTCGCAGAAGCTGTATGTGAAGGGATCGGACTGAAGAATGTACGCTTCAGCCATTGCAGAGGCGAGGATATTAATGGTCGTAACTATGATTTTGTAGTTAGTCGCGCCGCTATGTCTTTACCAGATTTGTACAAATGTGTCAAAAACAACATTCTAAAGCAACAAAACAACTCTCTCCCCAACGGTATTATCGCTTTGAAAGGCGGTGATTTGAACAGTGAAATCAGCAGTATGCGCCATTTATGCACTATTTGGAACATCTCAGATTTCTACAAAGAGGAGTATTTTAAGGAAAAGAAAATTATACATGCAGCAATTATATAGCGCATAATAAATGATAAACCTAAAAAGATTCATATTCAATCCCGTCGGTGTAAACACATACGTTGTCAGCGATCAAACAGGCGAAGCTGTAATAATAGACTGTGGGTGTTGGACTGAGCAAGAGTGGTCTGTTCTGCATGACTATATCATGTCCAACAACTTACGTCCCGTACATTTGCTCAACACCCACCTGCACCTTGACCATGTATTTGGCAACCAATATGCTCTTAGGGACTACGGTCTCTCTCCAGAGGCTTCAGAAGCAGATTTCACTTTATACATAAATTTAAGGGATCAGGTATCCATGTTTTTTGGAGAAAAAATCGCATCGGGCCTTGACTATAGTTTCACAAATCATTTAGGACCTACCTTGCACGACGGAGACAGAATTAGCTTTGGCGAGTCAGAGCTTGATGTCATTGCAACTCCAGGGCACACTGCCGGAGGTCTGTGTTTTTATAATTCCGGTGAACACGTATTATTCAGCGGTGACACACTGTTTCAAATGAGTATAGGCAGAACCGACTTACCCGGAGGAGATTATTTATCATTAATGAAATCCATCCAAACAAAACTGATGAATCTTCCTCCAGAGACAACTGTATATAGCGGTCATGGCGAGCCCACCCAAATCGGATATGAGATAAGATGGAATCCATACATAAACACAATCTGAGAAATCTGATTAACAACAATGATAACAGACAAAACAAACAATCTTCAGCCTATAAAACAACGCTATGGCATAGTTGGTAACTCTGAGGGTTTAAACAGAGCATTAGACATAGCCATACAAGTTGCCAATACAGACTTGTCCGTATTGATAGAGGGTGAGAATGGAGTTGGCAAGGAGGTGTTCCCCCGCATAATACACGACAACTCAACTCGTAAGCACCAAAAATATTTTGCGATAAATTGCGGCTCAATTCCAAGTGGTACTATTGAGTCGGAATTATTCGGGCACACAAAAGGCGCTTTCACAGGTGCTGTGTCAGATCATGCCGGTTATTTCGAGACAGCGGACAAGGGCACACTTTTTCTTGACGAAGTAGGTGAGCTACCTTTAGAAGTTCAAGTAAAGCTGCTTAGGGTGTTAGAAACCGGTGAGTTCATAAGGATGGGCAGTACTGAGATACGACGAAGCGACGTAAGGATAGTCGCAGCCACCAATGTTAAAATGACCAAAGCTATTAAAGAAGGTAAATTCAGGGAAGATTTGTACTACCGACTTGCAACAATTCCAATCAGCGTACCACCACTTCGCGAAAGAGGCACTGACATATTGCTTTTGTTCCGTAAATTCGCATCTGACATAGCAGAAAAATACAGAATTGAGCCTATACACCTTAACGAGGAAGCCCGTGAGCTCGTTCTGTCATACAAATGGCCTGGAAACATCCGTCAATTACGTAACATTGTTGAAAATCTCAGTATAACGTCTCGTGAACGGGAAATAAGCTTGTCAACCCTTCTATCCCACAAGATAACTGATGACCGCTCTGGCAATAGTCTCCCCGCATTAATACGCAGCGACGATGACAATGGAGGTAAACATAGTTATTCAAGCGAAAGAGAAATTCTTTTGGCACAATTACTTCGTCTTAACAATGAGATCAGTGAGTTAAAGACATTAGTGAACAATCTGATTGTCAACAAAAAAGACAACAAGAGCCATGATCTTATGTCGAATCTTCAAGGTGCGGAAGTTGCGGAAGTAATTCAAGATTATCCGTCATCGACCAACCAGTCCTTCCACAAAGAGAATCAATCTTCGATGTCTTCTGTTAATAATGGCTCTTCCAACTATCCGAATTCAGAAGACGTTGAGGTAGCCAATGAGTACATTGACGAAATGCCGATGACAATAGAAGAGCAATATAAGCAACAACTGAGTGATTCACTGAAACGGAACAACTATAACCGTAAAAAGACAGCACAAGAATTAGGAATCAGTGAGCGTACTTTATATAGAAAAATCATCAAATTTGGTCTAAATGAAGAATAGTAGCAAAACAACCCATGCTCATTTTTATATGAGTCATTCATCATTCGCAGTCATTATAGCCATAACTATCATAGCAATCTTGAGTTGTAAAGTAAGATTTTCCATGAATGGCTCAAGCATAAACTATGCTGAGACCAAAACCATTGCCGTTGAAAAATTCCCCATACGATGCGCCTACGTATGGGCTCCTATGGAGTCGATGTTTTACAACTCACTCAGCGACGCCTATTCAAATAAGACAAAGTTGATGGTCCTTCAGCGTGACGGTGATCTTCACGTGGCAGGAGAGATAACAGAATATTCTCAATTAAACAAATCCATAAGCAGCGATGGATATTCTGCGCAGACTCAGTTAAAGATGACTGTAAACGTGAGGTTTACGAACAACGCAAATCACAATGAAGATTTTGAGCGGACATTCTCCTCAACCGCTGAATACGACTCATCACTTCAACTGAATGCCGTTCAAGACGAGTTGGTTCAACAAATGATAAACGATATAGTAGATCAAATTTTCAACGCAACCGTCGCCAACTGGTGATGTAATTCCAAGAATGACACAGAATCCGGCAATCAGATTGAAAGCAGAATGGGAACCTCAAGACTGCGTTCTTGTTACATTCCCGCATAAAGACACCGACTGGCATCCGATGTTGGATGAAGTATGTGACTGCTACAGGAATCTGATTACAGCAATCAGTAAATATGAGGCTGTAATAGTTCTTTCAGCAGACAAACACTTAGCCGAAAAATATTTAAAGGGTCTAAAAAATGTAATAATAATTGAATGCCCGTCTAATGACACATGGACCCGTGACCATGGTTTCATAACCTGCAGTAGAGGCTCAGAGTCCATGTTTTTAGATTTCCAGTTTAACGGATGGGGGTTGAAATTTCCCTCCAACCACGACAACCAGATAAACCGCCACCTTTTTGAGAAAAATATCCTAAAAGGCAACTATGTCAATCATCTTGATTTTGTGCTTGAAGGAGGAAGTATCGAAAGTGATGGTAAAGGCACTATACTTACTACCAGCCAATGCCTCTTTGCCCCTAACAGGAATCAGATAAGCGACAAAAAAGGCTTTGAGAAAAAATTCCATGAGTTTTTCAACGCAAAACGAGTATTATGGCTTGACCATGGAATGTTGGCTGGTGATGATACAGACGGTCATATAGACACACTTGCCCGTATTTGTCCAAACGACACTATTGTTTATGTCGAGTGCACAGATTCTGAAGATGAACATTATGAAGCACTGTCACTAATGAAGGGAGAACTTTCCCATTTCCTCACACCAGAAAATAAGTCTTATAAGCTTGTTGGGCTCCCACTTCCCTCTCCTATCTACTACGATGACGTGCGTCTGCCTGCCACATACGCAAATTTTCTTATAATCAACAAAGCTGTCATTGTCCCCACCTACAACCAACCCTCCAACGACAATGCAGCCATTAGCATATTATCAAAGGTATTTCCCGACAAAGAAATTATTGGAATAGACAGCAATATATTAATAAGGCAACATGGCTCTATTCACTGTTGTACGATGCAAATACCTTCATGTTCTTTACAAAACTTATAAAACCGCAAAATAGAAATACCCATTATTGAGTATTGCATATCGATAAAAAAAACAATATATTTGCCGTTTAAATAAGTTTTCCGAAAACAAGTAAAAATGAGGCTTAGCGAACTGAAAAACGGTGAAAGCGGTGTAATAGTAAAAGTTGAGGGACATGGCGGCTTTCGTAAACGCATAGTTGAAATGGGATTCATCAAAGGTGAGACTGTTGAGGTAGTTCTCAACGCCCCTTTGAAAGACCCCATTAAGTACAAGCTTATGGACTACGAAGTCAGCCTACGTCGTTCAGAAGCCTCAATGATTGAGGTTGTAAGTGAGGAAGAAGCCCGTCAATGGGAAAAAACAAACCGTCTTCAAGAAGACATCAGCAGCGATGATTATACATCAGTCTCCATTCAAGAGAGGATGCGTCAACTTGCTATTAGCCGCGAGCACGAGATAAGTGTCGCTTTTGTTGGCAACCCCAATTGCGGCAAAACATCCCTGTTCAACATTGCCAGCGGCGCACATGAACGAGTAGGCAACTATTCTGGCGTTACAGTTGACGCAAAAGAAGGTGTTTTTGAGTTCGAAGGCTACACATTCACCATAGTCGATTTGCCAGGCACTTACTCACTGACAACATATACTCCCGAGGAGCTATATGTTCGCAAGCACATAATAGACAAGACACCAAATGTCATTATAAACGTAGTCGATTCCACAAACCTTGAGCGAAACCTGTACTTGACGACCCAATTGATAGACATGGACGTTCCCATGGTTATGGCTCTCAACATGTATGACGAATTTCGCTCCAGTGGCAACGAGTTAGACATAATCCAGCTGGGCACACTTCTTGGAATGCCCATTATTCCAACCGTCGGGCGCACAGGTGAAGGTATAGACAACCTGTTCCGCACAATTATCGACATTCAAGAAGGCAGGCAGAAACAATCCCGCCACATACACGTGAACCACGGTCGTCTCATTGAGGAAAACATATCTAAAGTAGAGGAAAAGATCCGTATAAACCCTGAGCCACACTTCAACTATTCCGCCCGTTTCCTGTCAATTAAATTGCTGGAAAGCGACAAGCAGATTGAAGATGTCTGCAAACGTTTCCCCAACTATAATGATATTGCATCAATCGTCAAGGAATGTCAAGAATCTATAAAAACAGAAACCAAAGAGCATGCTGAATCTGTAATTACAGATTCGAAATATGGATTCATACAAGGTGCTTTGAAAGAATGTTATGTCAAGAAGGTAAAATACGTCAGGCGTCTGACCGCAAAAATCGACCAGTTCGTGACCCACAGGCTATGGGGTTTCCCAATTTTCCTGGCCTTGATGTTCTTAATGTTTTTCTGCACGTTCAATCTTGGTCAATATCCAATGGACTGGATTGACAACCTCATCGGCTGGCTTGGAGATTTGATAGGTGACAACATGTCTGACGGACCGTTAAAAGACTTAATTGTCGATGGCATAATAGGTGGTGTTGGAGGAGTAATAGTGTTCCTGCCCAACATAATGATTCTTTACGCCTTCATCTCTTGGATGGAAGATTCTGGATACATGTCCCGTGCCGCCTTTATAATGGACAGGATAATGCACAAAATGGGTCTTCACGGCAAAAGCTTCATTCCAATGGTAATGGGATTTGGTTGCAATATTCCAGCCATCATGGGTACTCGCACGATAGAAGACCGACGATCCCGCCTTATAACTATGCTCATCATCCCAATGATGTCATGTTCCGCCAGGCTTCCAATTTACATTATTATCTGTGGAGCCTTTTTCCCTAATCATGCGGCATTGGTTTTGTTCAGTCTGTACCTGACTGGCATTATAATGTCGGTAATAATGGCTCAGATACTTAGCAAATTTGTCATCAAAGGCGAATCCACCCCTTATGTAATGGAGCTCCCTCCCTACCGAATGCCTTCGGGTAAATCAGTATTTCGTCACACCTGGGAGAAAGGGCGTCATTATCTGGCAAAGATGGGCACCACAATACTTGCGGCTTCGATTATTGTATGGGCGCTGTCCTATTTCCCTGAGAATTATGGCACGATGAGCAACGACGAGCACTTAGAGCAGAGCTATATGGGTCGTGTCGGCCAGTTTATAGAGCCAGTCCTCCGCCCGTGCGGCATGAGCTGGAAAGAGGGCACAAGCATAGTTACCGGTATTGGCGCCAAAGAAATCGTAGCATCCACAATGGGTGTTCTTTACAGCAGCGGGTCAGATGATTCCACAGAGCCTGTTGATAGCGATGAGGAAAACGCACGGCTCTCAAGGTTGATTGCCCACAACAGCGGAATGACAACCATGTCAGCAATATCATTTCTAATATTTGTTCTTCTGTATATGCCATGCATACCCACATGCATAGCAATAAAGTCAGAAACCGGAAAATGGAAATGGTCCCTATTTACTGCTTTCTATACAACAGGATTGGCATGGATGATGTCAACACTGTTTTATCAGATTGGCAGCCTCATTTGATTTTAAGTTAAGTGTTTTTTAACAATAAAGCCTATTTAACCGCTAAAAAATCAATAAATAATTGAAAAATAAGTGTTTTTTTTTTACAATATGTTTAAAATTTGTTATATTTGCATGTTGTTTAAGAAAAAACATTTAGTTTTCCTATGGGAAAAAGAATTGAGCACGAAGGTGTTATTGACAGCATCAACGGCAACCACATACGTGTAAAAATATCCCAAATGTCCGCATGTAGCTCTTGCCAGGTGAAGTCGATGTGTTCGACATCAGAGAGCAAAGACAAAATTATAGACATCTATACCCCTCTATTTCATCACTTCAAAGTAGGAGAGACAGTTCTCGCCTGTGGCTCCCAAAGCATGGGTCGCAACGCCGTCATACTTGCTTTTGTATTACCATTACTTTTAATGGTTGTGTGGACAATTATCAGTAATTACGTGTTGTCTTTGAGCGAGCAAATGACACTTGTAGGAATATTCATTCTTCTTGCTGTATATTATCTTGTCGTCAAATTATTTGACGGACGTTTGAAAAACAAATTCTCATTTTGGATAGAAAAGATACAACAATAATAACAAATCAATCAAATTTTATCAAATTATGAACGTAATTCTAATCGCTGTAATTGTCCTGGGAGCAATAGGATTGATAGCCGCCCTCGTGCTATTCCTGTTGTCCAAGAAATTTGCAGTAAAAGAAGATCCCCGTCTTGGAGAAGTTCTCGAGGCTTTGCCAGGAGCCAACTGTGGAGGCTGTGGCTTCCCTGGTTGTGGAGGCTTGGCAGCAGCATGTGTGAAGGCTGCCGACGCCGGCAGTCTTGAAGGTTTGAACTGTCCGGTCGGAGGTCAGCCAGTAATGGAGAAAGTTGCGTCAATCCTTGGCATGAAGGTTGAGGCAAGCGCTCCGAAGCTGGCAGTTGTAAGATGTAATGGCACATGCTCAGCTCGTCCACGTATTGCTGAATACGATGGTGTACAAAGCTGCAAGATCGCAAATAGCACAAGCATGGGTGAGACCGGTTGCGCATTCGGCTGTCTCGGTTGCGGAGACTGCGTTGCAGCCTGTCAGTTTGATGCCATCCACATGAATTCCGACACTGGCCTACCCGAGGTAGATGCTACCAAGTGTACCGCCTGCGGAGCTTGTGCAAAAGCTTGTCCTCGAAACATTATCGAAATCCGCACAATGGTGGGCGATGAAAAGACCGGCGTTGTGGTTCTTTGTATGAACAAAGAGAAAGGTGCTGTAGCCAAGAAAGCTTGTGCATCTGCATGTATCGGCTGCCAGAAATGTGTTAAGGTATGTCCAGCTGACGCAGTTCATGTTGACAGTTTCCTTGCTTATATTGACCCGGAGAAGTGCATCATGTGTCGCGAATGTGAGAAAGAATGTCCTCAGGGCGTGATTCTTGGCCTCAATCTTCCTGAATTGTCAGGCAAGGCCTCAGCAGCTCCCAAAGCCGCATCTCCCGCTTCAGACACGAAAAAGTCTTCGACTCCCAAGCCTAAGACATTCAAGTCAAAGACCAACAGTATTTCTGAATGTCAGAAAATGATTCTTGAATCAGTATCGCCGTTGTCTCCTGACACATCGATCAATCCGACATCGTCCAACTTCAACGATGCCAAGATAGTTTCCGACATTATGCCTAAATGTCAGCTTTTATTGCTTACCCCCAGCAAAAAAGAGTCAAAGTGAAATTAACAGAAATAAGAACCCGAAAACTCAAAAATAGTGAAAACATTTAAAATAGGCGGTGTTCATCCCGCTGAGAACAAGCTGTCATCCGGTGAGCCCATACAGGTAGCCGCATTGCCAAAAGTTGCAGTTTTCCCTATGGGTCAGCATATTGGTGCCCCTGCCACTCCGATAGTAAAGAAGGGTGACAAAGTGAAGGTAGGTACAAAGATCGCCGAAGCCGGCGGATTTGTCTCTGCTCCTATTTTCTCGTCTGTATCAGGCACAGTTTTGAAAGTTGACACAGTGGTTGATGCAAGCGGCTATGCCAAGCCCGCAGTATATGTGACTGTTGAAGGAGACGAATGGGAAGAAGGAATAGATCGCAGTACAGATCTCGTCCATATCGACAATGTTTACCACATGGACAGCAAAGAGATTATTGAAAAGATAAAAAATGCCGGCATCGTCGGAATGGGTGGTGCCTGTTTCCCTACTCACGTAAAATTGTCACCACCTCCTGGCTCCACACCCACCTGCGTAATAATCAATGCCGTTGAGTGTGAGCCATATCTCACAGCCGACCATCGTCTTATGCTTGAGCACCCTGATGAGATATTGGAAGGTGTGGCATTGCTCATGAAAGCCGTAAATGTGAATCAAGCCTATATTGGCATAGAGAACAACAAGCCTGACGCCATCAAATTGATGAGCGAGAAAGCAAAATACTACCACAAGTTTGCCAATATTGAGGTGGTTCCATTAAAGGTTAAATACCCTCAAGGTGGTGAGAAACAGTTAATTGACGCTGTAATAAACCGTCAAGTTCCTGCTCCTCCAGCATTGCCGGTAAGCGTTGGCGCCATCATTCAGAATGTCGGGACAGCCTATGCCGTATATGAAGCTGTGATGAAGAACAAACCATTGTTTGAGCGTGTAGTCACCGTAACAGGTAAGAGCCTGGCACATCCCAGGAACCTTCTCGTTAGAATGGGTACACCTATGAGCCAGTTGATAGATGCCTGCGGTGGTCTTCCCGAAGACACAGGAAAAGTAATTGGAGGTGGTCCCATGATGGGCAAAGCCTTGATGAACACAGATGTTCCTATCTGCAAAGGTTCGTCCGGTGTTCTGATAATGAACAACAAAGAATCCAAGCGCTCCAGTGTTCAGCCATGCATACGATGTGCCAAATGTGTAAACGCCTGTCCTATGGGTCTTGAGCCGTTCCTGCTTTCCAAACTTGCAGAAGCCAAGAACTGGGAGAAGGCCGAGGCCGAAGATGTAACAAGCTGCATCGAGTGTGGATCTTGTCAGTTCACCTGTCCTTCCCACCGTCCACTTCTTGACTATGTCAGAGTTGGAAAAGCGACGGTTATGGGAATCATCCGTGCACGTCACGCAAAATAAATTATTTTCATATCTATTTGACAATTGTAATTACAGTATTCCATGAATAAATTAACAGTTTCATTGTCACCTCATGTCCATTCAGGTGACAGCGTCAGCAAAAACATGTATGGCGTATTGATTGCGCTCGTGCCTGCCTTGCTGTGTTCGTTTGTCTACTTCGGACTTGGTGCCATATTAGTAACCCTCGTGTCGGTAGCCTCATGTGTGCTGTGCGAATGGTTCATCAACAAATATATGTTGAAACGCACCGACACAAGTGTATGCGACGGATCAGCCATTCTAACAGGTGTTCTACTCGCCTTTAACTTACCCTCAAACCTCCCGTTGTGGATTGTGGTAATTGGTGCTATATTCGCCATAGGTGTTGTCAAGATGACATTTGGTGGTCTGGGATGCAACCTTTTCAACCCTGCTCTTGCCGGACGCGCATTCCTGCTAATTTCTTTCCCCGTTCAAATGACCACTTGGCCGAAACCAATGATGGGCTTTTTCAATCTTGACGCTGAGACAGGCGCCACACCTCTTGCACTAATGAAGCAAGCAATTAAAAGCGGCGACTCCAGCATCCTTGACGGCATGCCCAACTCACTTCTCGACATGTTCACCGGCCAGACAGGTGGAAGTATGGGTGAAGTATGTGAGATTGCGCTTTTGATTGGTTTTGTTTACATGCTATACAAGAAAATCATAACATGGCATATTCCAGTAAGCATACTGGCCACAGTATTTGTATTTGCCGGAATTCTTCATTTCACAAACGATGGTTATCCATCACCATTTATGGACTTGGTTTCAGGCGGTCTGATGCTTGGAGCGATTTTCATGGCCACAGACTATGTCACATCTCCGATGTCAAAGAAAGGTCAGCTGGTTTATGGTGTGGCCATTGGTTTCCTTACCGTAGTAATCCGTACATGGGGCGCATATCCCGAAGGTATGTCGTTTGCCATCCTGATAATGAATGCATTCGTTCCGTTGATTAACAACTATTTTAAACCAAAGCGATTCGGGGAGGTAGTCAAGAAATGAAAAAGCTCAATTCATCATTACTCAACATGGTGATAGTGTTGACACTAATCGCCGTGATAGCGGGAGGTATATTAGCTTACGTAAATAGCGTGACAGCTCCCCAGATAGAAAAGATAAACAGCGACAACCTTGCAGCCGGCATCAAAGCTGTCATGGGTGGTGGCGAGGTTAGTGTTGCCGATCCTGAGACCAAGACAGCTGAAATCAGTGGTAAAACAAAGGAATTTGTGGTTTATGCTGTAAGTGACGCCTCTGGCAACTCCCTCGGAAATGCCGTTCAGACAAGTGAAAATGGATTCGGAGGTGAATTAAAAATTTTGGTTGGTTTCGATCCAGAAGGAACTATTCTCGGCTACACCGTTCTTCAGCATGCTGAGACTCCTGGTCTTGGAGCAAAAGCAGGCCTATGGTTTCAGAAAGACGGCAAAGGCAATATCATAGGTATGAATCCCGGCAAGAACAACTTCACGGTAAGCAAAGAAGATGGTGGTGAGGTTGACGCAATCACGGCATCAACCATCACATCTCGTGCTTTCCTTCTTGCAATTCAGAATGCCTACAACACAATTTACGCATCAAGCAGCAAATAAAGAAAGGAGGACCATATTATGAGTTATTTTCAGATATTAAAAAATGGTATCATTAAGGAGAATCCCACATTTGTTCTTCTCCTCGGTATGTGCCCTACCCTCGGTACGACTTCGTCAGCCATAAACGGCCTCTCCATGGGTCTGGCTACAACTTTCGTTCTGATACTCTCAAACTTAATCATCTCTTTGATAAAGAATTTAGTACCCGACAAAGTGCGTATTCCAAGCTATATAGTCGTCATAGCCTCCTTGGTAACAATACTTCAAATGTTAATGCAAGCATATTTGCCAGGCATATATGCTACTCTCGGCCTGTTCATACCTCTTATTGTGGTTAACTGTATCATTTTAGGCCGTGCAGAGTCATTCGCTGCGAAGAACGGCCCTATACAGTCAATATTTGACGGTATTGGTATCGGCCTTGGTTTTTCCATTGCCTTGACCCTGCTTGGTGCCTGCCGTGAGATACTGGGTACAGGAACAGTATTCAAGAGTGATGACTTTGGCATTGCCGGCATCCCCCTTCAAGGTGAGAGCGGCGGAATGTTGATGTTCGTTCTCGCTCCCGGAGCATTTATCGTGCTTGGCTATCTTATTGCCATTGTTAACAGAATGAAGAAAGCATAACCTTAATAGAGCATTTACATTATGGAATATATATTAATTTTTATAACCGCAATCTTCGTTAACAACGTTGTATTGTCTCAGTTCTTAGGTATTTGTCCTTTCCTGGGAGTATCTAAAAAGATCTCCACAGCCTCGGGAATGGGTATGGCCGTAACATTTGTGCTCACTCTTGCCACTCTCGTGACATATTGCATCCAAAAATACGTTCTTGACCCTAACGACCTTGGATATCTCCAAACAATCGCATTCATTCTTGTGATTGCCGCCTTGGTTCAGATGGTTGAGATAATATTAAAGAAAGTGTCACCTGCTTTATATCAGGCACTTGGAGTATTCCTTCCCTTGATTACAACAAACTGTTGTATTCTTGGTGTAGCGATTCTCGTTATTCAGAAGGACTACGACCTCTTGTCTGGTATGGTATATGCCATATCCACAGCATTAGGTTTTTACCTTGCAATGGTGTTGTTTGCAGGACTTCGCGAGCAGATGGAACTCAACAATGTGCCAAAGTCAGTCAAAGGCATGCCTTTAGCATTGATTACCGCAGGTCTTCTTGCCATGGCTTTTATGGGTTTCAGCGGTGTTGATGGAGGTCTTAAGATATTATTCGGTCTTGAATAATTTCACTACCTCACAAAAAATCACATTTTTTATTATGCTTATAAAAACTGTATAAACACATAAAATTTTCATATTTGAGCCTGGCTAAGCCAGGCTCTTTGTTTAATATGGATTTTATTGAAAGTTGAAGCTGTAACTACAGATTGTGTAACTCAAGTAGAATATTAAACACGAAGTTTTTTTATATCAGATTTACTTTTTTTAAATCAGCACCACTACCCAACAAGACTCAACTCGTAGCAACGATTCCTCGAGCAACGCCCTTAAGGGTAAAAGGATATGGACAATAAAAAAATGTCAAAGAACGATTGTTTAAATAGATAAAAAATAGATAAAGGAGGAGGTCTCCGCAATGCCGATTGTCAGAGGTGGTTCGTCTATTTTAGACAAAAATAGATGGATTGTTCCGGCTTAGTATCCTGGGCAGCTTTTATAGAACGCCATGGCGTTTGGCTTCTGTGCGTTTTTCTTTGCCATGAGTAACATTCTCACCTGAGAC
>JAZUMZ010000122.1:0-14078 GCA_045603885.1 Bacteroidaceae bacterium
AGCGTGAGCGCCGGACTCGGTATTTACGATACCATGCAGTTTATCAACGCCGACGTTCAGACCATTTGCACAGGAATGGCTGCTTCTATGGCTGCGGTGTTGCTCGTGGCCGGAGAGAAAGGCAAGCGCGCGGCGTTGCCCCACTCACGCGTAATGATCCACCAACCCATGGGTGGAGCTCAGGGACAGGCCAGCGATATCGAGATTACGGCAAAGGAAATACAGAAATACAAAAAGGAACTCTACAATATCATTGCTCAGCATTCAGGACAGCCGTTTGACAAGGTGTGGGCTGACTCCGACCGTGACTACTGGATGACAGCAGAGGAGGCTAAGGACTATGGAATGATTGACAAGGTCTTCACAAGGAAAAAGCAGGAGAAATAATAATGGCTTACAACAAAGAAAAATGTAGTTTCTGCGGACGTGATTCCAAGGATGCCGGTATGCTCGTGGCAGGAGTTGAGGGATATATCTGTAAAGACTGCGCACAGCAGGCTGGTGAGATATTCCACTCTGCGGCATTGGAGGATAACAAATCGGCGTTTAATCTGAAGAATCTTCCCAAGCCCAAGGAAATAAAGGCTTTCCTCGACCAGTATGTGGTTGGGCAGGAGGAGGCGAAACGCACTCTCTCCGTGGCTGTTTATAACCACTACAAGAGACTCAACAGCCTGAGTGGTGGAAAGGGTGATGACGGTGTGGAGATAGAGAAATCCAACATCATCATGGTGGGAAACACAGGAACGGGTAAGACTCTGCTTGCACGTACTATCGCCAAGATGCTCGTCGTTCCCTTCACTATCGTGGATGCCACCGTCCTGACCGAGGCCGGATATGTGGGCGAGGACGTTGAGAGCCTGTTGTCAAGGCTTCTCCAGGAATGTAACTACGACACGAAGGTGGCTGAGACCGGAATTGTGTTTATCGACGAGATCGATAAGATAGCCCGCAAGAGCGACAACCCGTCCATCACCCGTGATGTCAGCGGCGAGGGAGTTCAGCAGGGACTGCTCAAGCTCCTGGAGGGGTCTGTCGTCAATGTTCCGCCCTACGGTGGCAGGAAACATCCTGAGCAGCAGTTCCTTCAGGTAAACACCAGGAACATCCTCTTTATTTGTGGAGGTGCGTTCGATGGTATTGAGAAGCGTATCGCCAACCGACTGAACACCAACGTGGTTGGTTTTGATGCTGTGGAGAACGCTGCCAAGGTGGGGAAGGATGACATGTTGCAATACATCGCTCCTATGGATCTTAAGGCCTTCGGTCTGATTCCTGAGATTGTTGGTCGTCTGCCCATTCTGACCTATCTCAAGCCGCTCGGGAGGGATGCGTTGAAAGATATTCTCGTAAAGCCCAAAAACTCCATTATAAAACAGTATATCCACTTGTTCAAGCTTGACGGCGTGGATCTTACGTTCACAGACGACGCGCTCGAGTATATAGTTGACAAGGCCGTGGAATACAAAATCGGTGCCAGGGGGCTTCGCTCCATTGTTGAGGCTATAATGACAGAGTCTATGTTTGAGATACCATCGACCGACACAAAGAAGTTGGTGATTGACAAAGAGTTCGCAAAAAGCCAAATGGAGCATACAAACTTGAGCATTATCAGCAAACAAACAACTGAGTAAAGAAAAATATATAAAAAAATCCAAATTTTTACACGAAAAATTTGGATTTTTTCTTTTTTTGTATTAATTTTGTTAGACGAATATCTTGACCTTCTAAACTAACTGCAAAACACGACATTTAATATGCCACAGAACCTCACGCTCAAAAAAGCTCTCAAGTATTACTTCGGGTTCGACAATTTCAAAGGAGACCAGGAGGCAATCATCAAAACGCTGATGAGCGGTAAGGATGTGTTTGTGCTTATGCCTACTGGAGGTGGAAAGTCTCTGTGTTACCAGCTCCCGGCACTTCTCATGGAAGGTACAGCAATCGTCATCTCACCACTTATAGCGCTCATGAAAAACCAGGTCGACGCGATCAAAAACTACAGCGACCAGGACAGCGTGGCGCATTTCATCAACTCATCCCTTAACAAGGCGACCATAGAGGCGGTGAAGGATGACATCACCCACGGAAAGACCAAGATGCTCTACGTGGCTCCTGAGTCGCTTACGAAGCAGGAGTATGTTGACTTCCTTAAAAATATAAAAATCTCATTTTATGCCATTGATGAGGTGCACTGCATCTCCGAGTGGGGACACGACTTCCGTCCGGAATATAAAAACATACGTCCCATAGTCAACCGGATCGGTAATGCTCCGATTATAGCACTTACAGCCACCGCCACCGACAAGGTGAAGATGGACATAAAGAAAAATCTGGAAATCAAAGACTGTGTTGAGTTTAAGTCTTCATTCAACAGGCCGAACCTCTTCTACCAGGTCAAGCAAAAAATTCCCAACGTCACTCAGAAGGACATTGTCCGTTATATACGCCGAAACGAGCATAAGAGCGGAATTATATATTGCATGAGCCGAAAGACCGTTGAGGATTTGGCTCAGTTCCTCGTTGCCAACGACATAAAGGCCGCCCCTTACCATGCCGGGCTCGAAGCTGCTGTCAGGAGCAAGACCCAGGACGACTTCATAATGGAGCGTCTTGATGTTATCGTGGCCACCATTGCCTTCGGCATGGGAATCGACAAGCCCGATGTCCGTTTTGTCATCCATTATGACATACCCAAGAGCCTTGAGGGATATTACCAGGAGACCGGGCGTGCCGGAAGGGATGGAGGTGAGGGCCAGTGCATTGCTTTCTACAATAAGATGGACTTACGAAAGCTCGAGAAACTTATGGCTGCAAAGACGGGGCAGGAGCAGGAGATCGGACGTCAGCTTCTGCATGAGACCGCCAACTACTGCGAGTCCTCTGTATGCAGGCGGAAACTGCTTTTGCACTATTTCGGAGAAGATTACAATGAGCCTAACTGCGGAAACTGCGACAACTGTCTCTATCCCAAAAAGAAGGTTGAGGTGCAGGAGCAGCTGCAGATGTTGCTTAAGACTATACATAACCTCAAGGAGAAATTCAAGTCTGAGCATATCATTAACATACTCAGGGGTGTGGAGAATGACGCAGTGACCAGCAGAGGACATGATAAACTCGATACTTTCGGAGAGGGGTGTGACACAGAGGAGACTCTCTGGAGGGCAATTATCAACCAGGCTGTGCTTTCCGGCTTGATTTACAAGGAGGTGGACGACTACGGTGTGCTCAAGCTCAACCCTGAGGGAAAGAAGTTCATAAAGAAACCATATTCGTTCCAAGTGGTTGAGGATAACGACTTTGAGGACGACTTCCACAATGTGACCGCTGAGGGAGGTGCCGACTCGGTACTTTATCGTATGCTTGTGGATTTGAGGAAAAGCATCGCCGAGAAGCGGAATCTGCCGCCATACGTTATTTTCCAGGACACGTCGCTCGACACCATGTGTACGCTCTATCCCATCACCATAGAGGAACTCAAGAACATTCCCGGAGTGGGAGAGGGTAAGGCAAAACGCTATGGAAAAGAGTTTTGTGAGCTTATAAAGCAGTATTGCGAGGATAACGAGATTGCCCGTCCAATGGACATAACGGTGCGTTCTGTGGCCGACAAGTCGAAAAACAAGCTCATGATTATCAAGTGCGTGGACGCTGAGAAGTCGCTTGAGGAGATAGCCAGGCTTGTGGGCTTGGATGACGAGACAGAGGTTCTCGATGAGATGGAGGCCATAGTTTATAGCGGCACAAAGCTGAATATCGATTATATGCTTGAGGAGATGGATGTAGATGAGGAGGTGGTTGAAGACATATATGACTATTTCCGAAACAGCGATACCGACTCGCTCGAGAAAGCGGAGGAAGAGCTTGACGAAAGCTATTACGAGGAGGATATACGTCTCGTCAGAATCAAGTTCTTGTCAGAGCAGGCCATCTGATCTCTTTCCGTGTCGATTGGCATATATTAATGCCAATTGGCTGCATTAACAGCTTTTTTAGTTACGGAATCTTAAATTGTTTTACGCTGAAGGGTTTTTTTTTGGCTGTTTCGCCAAAAAACGTTATCTTTGCGTGCAATAATAAACAACGCAAATTATATGGCTTCTTTTATTGCAGATAAAGTATTGATGGAAGGCTTGACTTTTGACGATGTGCTGCTTGTGCCGGCATATTCCGAAGTCCTTCCAAGAGAGGTGTCACTCTCAACAAAGTTCTCAAGAAACATAGAGCTCAAGATTCCGTTCGTCACCGCAGCTATGGACACCGTGACGGAGTCATCCATGGCGATTGCGATTGCCAGGGAAGGAGGCATCGGAGTGATTCACAAAAACATGTCTATCGAGGAGCAGGCGCGCCAGGTGGCCATCGTGAAGAGGGCTGAGAACGGCATGATATATCATCCCGTAACCATCAAGAGGGGCTCGACCGTGGGACAGGCTCTTGCGATTATGGCTGAATACCATATCGGAGGAATACCTGTGGTAGATGACGACATGAGACTCGTCGGAATTGTAACCAACAGAGACCTCAGGTTCCAGACTGACATGAACTGCCTTATCGACAACGTCATGACATCCGAGAACCTTATCGTAACCCACCAGAAGACCAACCTCGACCAGGCTTCTCAGATTCTCCTGAAGCATAAAATCGAGAAGCTTCCTGTGGTGGATGACGACAACCGCCTCATAGGACTGATCACATATAAAGACATCACCAAGGCCAAAGACAAGCCTATGGCATGCAAGGATTCCCTCGGACGTCTCAGGGTAGCTGCGGGTGTGGGCGTCACAGCCGACACTCTTCAGCGCATGGAGGCTCTTGTCAATGCAGGTGTCGATGCCATCGTAATCGACACGGCGCACGGACACTCCGCCTCTGTCATTCAGAAGGTCAGGGAAGCCAAGGCTGCGTTCAAGAACGTGGATATCGTGGTTGGTAATATCGCGACCGGTGATGCAGCCAAGCTTCTCGTTGAGGCGGGTGCCGATGCGGTAAAGGTTGGAATCGGTCCCGGCTCTATATGCACCACACGAGTGGTGGCGGGTGTGGGCGTTCCACAGCTCTCTGCCATCTACGACGTGGCGAAGGCACTTGAAGGCACGGGCATACCGCTCATCGCCGACGGAGGACTGCGCTACAGCGGCGATGTGGTCAAAGCCATCGCTGCAGGTGGTACGTGTGTTATGGTGGGTTCACTCGTGGCAGGAACGGAGGAGGCCCCGGGAGAGACAATCCTCTTCAACGGACGTAAGT
This sequence comes from Bacteroidaceae bacterium, assembly GCA_045603885.1. Lineage (GTDB taxonomy): Bacteria > Bacteroidota > Bacteroidia > Bacteroidales > Bacteroidaceae > UBA3839. The sequence goes on from JAZUMZ010000122.1 coordinate 5,251, forward strand.
TCAAGTCCTACCGTGGAATGGGTTCGCTCGAAGCTATGGAGAATGGTTCTAAAGACCGCTATTTCCAATCAGGAGTCTGCGACAACAAGAAACTTGTGCCGGAGGGAATTGCAGGACGGGTGCCCTACAAGGGAACTGTGCAAGAGGTGATCTTCCAGCTCGTCGGTGGCCTGCGCTCAGGTATGGGATACTGCGGTGCGAAAGACATCGCAGCGCTCAATCAGGCCAAGTTCGTGAGAATCACAAGCGCGGGAGTGCTCGAGAGCCATCCCCACGAGGTTATCATCACAAGCGAGGCGCCTAACTATAGCAGACATCAGTAAATAAAACGAACTTAAAAATAATATGAACAGACTTTTTGTGATTGTCGCATTACTGACAGCTGCTTTGTCAGTACATTCACAGACCGACCCGGTGATTATGAGAATCAACGGGCATGACATAACCAGAGCTGAGTTTGAATATTCTTACAACAAAAACAACACAGAGGGAGTCATCGACAAGAAAGATGTGAACGATTATATCCAGTTGTTCATTGACTATAAGCTGAAGGTGGAGGCGGCAAAAGACGCCGGCATCGACACTCTGGAGAATATTAAGACCGAAATACAGGGATACAGGGAGATGATGGTGTACCCCACGATCGAAAACCCTGTGTATGTGGAGCGCGAGGCGTATAAGACCTATTTGCAGTCGCTCGAGTACTATGGTCACGACGACATCATCGACTGCCACCACATCATCGTGCCTATGGCTCAGGATGCTACGGAGGCAGACCAGAGAAAGGCCAAGGCACTCATAGACTCCATTTATTCCAGGATTCTGGCCGGAGAGGATTTCGTAGAGCTGGCTCGTAAGCTCAAGCAGGACAACGGAACCATCGCTACTGGAGCCAAGCTCCCTAAGTTCGGTCGTGGACACATGATACCCGAGTTTGAGGAGCAGGTATATAAGATGTCTGCCGGGCAGATTTCCGAGCCCTTCAAGACTGTGGCCGGGTGGCACTTGGTAAGGGTTAACGGACGCGCTCCGTTCGAGTCGTTCCAGTTCCACCACGACAACATTGTCAAGTTCCTGTTCGACAAGAAAGGCTTCAGGGAAGCTGCCGCAGAGGCACTTATCGACTCTCTCGCTCAGCAGCAGGGAGTGGATAAGGAGGTGGTGTTCCAACAGCTGTTCGACGACATGATTGCACGCGACCCCGACAACCGCTACCTTTCCCAGGAGTATTATGACGGTACGCTCATGTATGAGATAAGCAAGACCCTCGTCTGGGACAAGGCAAAAAGCGACAAAGCCGGACTGGAGGCCTATTTCAACGAGAACAAAGAGAAATATGCGTGGACAGAGCCCCATTTCCGTGGAATGGTCATCCACGCCAAGGACAAGAAGGCTTTCAAAGCCGCTAAGAAGGCCGTGAAAGGACTGACCCTCTCTGAATGGATGGAGGCGGCCAATGCGGTGAAGAACGAAGCTGACGAGAGAGTCGTGAAGGCAGAGCGTCCCGGCGTTTACAAGCCGGGTGACAGCCAGTCTTTAGACAAACTCGTCTTCAAGACCCGCCCCGACGAATTTAAAGTTGAGGGTTTCCCGGTCGTCGGAGCGATAGGAAAGAAACTGAAAAAGCCTCAGACCTACGAGGATGTGCTCGGACAGGTTACAGCAGATTTCCAGAAAGAGCGTGAGGACGAGTGGGTGCGTTCGCTGCGTGCCAAATATCCGGTGGAGATCTTCCAGGATGTGGTACAGACTGTTAACAACCACTAAAAATGAATAAAACATAGACATCCAATATGAAAAAGATAGTATCTTCACTCTGTTTCACCCTCTTGACGCTTATGCCCTTTGCGGCATCCGCACAGAGCAACGTGATTGACGAGGTTGTGTGGGTGGTGGGCGACGAGGCCATACTCAAGTCCGATGTGGAGCAGATGAGATTGGAGGCGCAGGCCCAGAGAATGCGCATCGACGGCGACCCCTATTGCGTGATACCCGAGCAGCTTGCCGTGAAAAAGCTCTTTCTGCATCAGGCTGCGATAGACAGCGTGGAGGTCTCTGACACCGAGACCATGAGCGAGGTTGACAAGACACTTGAAGAATATGTCACTTACCTCGGCTCAAAAGAGAAGGTTGAGGAGTATTTCGGAATGACATGGGCTCAGAAGAGGGAGCAGCTCTTCGAGATGATGAAGGACGAGAAGATGATTTCCAAGGTAAGGAGGAGCCTGGTGGAGAATATCAAGGTGACCCCTGCCATGGTGAGGAAGTACTTCAAAGACGTTCCCGACGACAGCATCCCTTTCGTGCCGACCAAGGTGGAGGTGCAGATCATCACCCGCGACCCTGAGATCACGAATGATGAGATTGAGCGTGTGAAAGGTGAGCTGAGGGACTACACCGAGAGAATCAAGTCTGGTGCCACATCTTTCTCTACATTGGCTCGAATGTATTCCGAGGACGGGTCAGCGCAGTACGGAGGAGAGCTGGGTTGGATGGGCAAAGGCCAGCTCGTCACCGAGTTTGCCGATGTCGCTTTCAAACTGACAGACCCCAATACCGTCTCCAAAATCGTGGAGACGGAGTTCGGGTTCCATATCATTCAGCTTATAGAGAAGAGAGGCGACCGCATCAACTGCAGGCATATCCTCAGAAAGCCCAGGGCGTCGGAGACGGCAATCATGAAGGCGATCGAGGACCTCGACTCCATCACGGCTGAGATCAACCGCGGGCTGTACACGTTCGACGAGTGTACCCAGTTCGTGTCTTCCGACAAGGACACCCGTGCCAACTACGGAATCATGAGGTTCTCAAATCCCAACACGGGAGACATATACACCCGCCTGGAGATGAAAGAGCTGCCATCGGAGGTGGCTGGTCAGGTGGCGTCTATGAAGGTAGGCGACATGTCCAAGCCTTTCCTTATGAAAAACTCCAAAGGGAAGGAGGTTGTGGCGGTAGTGAGGCTCAAAGAGCGAATCGACGGCCATAGGGCTACCATGAAGGACGACTACCAGATATTGCAGGACGTGGTGCAGGGGCATCTCGCCGAAGAGAAGATAGAAAAGTGGATCAGGGAGAAGCAGAAGGTCACGTATGTCAGAATCAACGCGGACTGGAAAAAATGCGACTTCCATTATCCGGGATGGGTGAGATAATTACCAATCCAGTGAACACCTGGAGACCAGCCCGGTGAACACGCGGGAGTATCTGAACAAATTTATAGAAGTGCCCTGTGATGAAGAATTGCGACATAACCAACGGTAAACGAAGGACAGTCCGACGGCTGTTCTTCGCATTGTTCTTTGTTGTGCTCGCATCTTTTACGGCAGCCGCGGTGGTGCACATCATGCCGCCGCCCGACGACCCGCCGCCACCATCGCAGATTGAGATTCTCCATTCCGATATCTTGTTTAAGAGGGCTAACGACCCTATGGCCGACGTACTCGTAGGTCATGTTAAGCTACGCCATGAGGGAGCATTGCTCGATTGCGACAGTGCGCGCTACTACAAAAACAACAACTCCTTCTATGCTTTCGGACACGTGGTGCTCGTGCAGGGCGACACGCTCAGGCTGCTTTGCGACACGCTCGACTACTATGGCGACACCAGGGTGGCGAAAGCAAGGGGGACAGTGAAGCTATACCACAAGAACCGCAGGCTCGAGACACGCAAGCTGGAGTACTACCGGTTGCAGGGAGAGGCAAAATACTACGAGGGAGGAACAATATATCAGGAGGACAAGGTGCTGTATTCTTATTATGGAGAGTATAACACCATCACCCATCTTGCCGTGTTCACACAGGACGCGAAACTCCACGACCGCACAAACACCATCACCTGCGACGTGGGGCAGTATAACTCCGACACGCACATTTCTATCCTGAAGAACAACGTGAAGATGACGTCGCGCGACGGCAACGTGCTCTATTCCGACAACGGAAAGTATGACTCCGACCAGCATTTCATGCAGGCATGGGATAATGTGCGGCTTGTAGATAAAGACAAGAACGAGCTGTTTTGCGACCGGGGTGACTACAACTCCGACACCCACCTGGCACATGCGTTCGACAACGTCAAGTCAGTAGATACGAAGAACAACATCCTCTATTGCGACCATGGCGACTACAACACCGAGACAAAGCTCATGCATTGCTTCGACAATGTGAGGCTGGAGGATAAGGACGGCAATGTCATGCTGTGCGAGGAGGGCGAGTACAACGGTGTTGACGGACTGGCAAAGTTCAAGACCAACGTGGTGCTGACCGACAAAGACGGAGGAAAGCTGGTGTGTGAGCACGGAACATACAACTCCAACACCCACCTCGCCGACTTCTATGAGAACGTAAAAATCAACAAACCCGACGGTAAGGGTGAGATTATCACCTCCCACGTCATCTACAACACCGACACCGAGGTTGCCTATCTTGATACCGAGGCCAACATCACAGGCGCGGAGGGAGAGTTTATATATACTACCCGTGGTGAGTATAACACGCGCACAGGGGTCGCAGACCTCTTCGACCGCTCGTATATCATAAAAGACGGCAGGCGTATCGACGGCGACCAGCTCCGCACGTTCAAGCAGGACAGCACAGGCTACACCGTGGACGAGGCGATTGGCAACGTCATCATCAGCGACCCCGTCAACCAGTTCGGGCTCACTGGCGACAGGGCAGTGAGAATAGAGGAGACAGGAGTCGATCGTGCCTATGGCAATGTCGTGATAACCGACTCGGTGAACAAATGCCATGTACTGGGCAACCACTGCGAGTACTATGAGCAGACGGGATATGCCATGGCGACCGACAGTGCCGAGGTGATATATTATTATTACCAGGACACCGTCTATGTTCACAGCGACACGATGAAGGTGTTCACCTATAATATCAACACCGACTCTGTCTATCGCGACCTCTATGCCTACAAGCATGTCAGGATGTTCAGAAACGACATACAAGGGGTGTGCGACTCGCTCGTCCACCACATGCTCGACTCGTGTACATACATGTACGGACAGCCCATCTTGTGGAATCTCGACCAGCAGGTGTTCGGAGAGGAAATCAGGGTTTACAACAACGACAGCACTGTCGATTGGGTGCATATCATCAACCAGGCCATGACCGTTGAGAAGCTTGACTCTGTCTCCTACAACCAGGTGCAGGCAAAGGAGATGTTCAGCTATTTCAAAGACGGGGAGATAGAGCATAACGAGGCGAAAGGAAATGTCTATGTCGTCTATTACGTCGATGAGAGCAACGGCGCGAGAATCGGCATGAATTATCTGGAGACCACGGAGCTGAAGATGTATATGCAGCAGCGGAAGGTGAAGAAGGTGTGGACACCTGCTGCCACCGCCACAATGTACCCACCGATAAAGATACCCGAGGCGAAACGTTATCTCCCTGCGTTCGCATGGTTCGACTACGTGCGCCCGCGTGACAAGGACGACATCTTTGAGTGGCGTGACAAAGACGCAAAGGACATCCTCACCCACACAGTGCAAAAAACCATGCCGCTTCAGTCGCTCAAGAACATCGAGGAAAGTGAAAAGTGAAAAACGAAAAGTGAAAAGTGGAGTTTGGGAATCGTTGTATCAACTCCCACCTGCCAACTCCCACCTGCCAACAATCACCAAATAAATCCCGCATAATATCTACCACCTAATAACGATCAACTATAACAACCCAAGACATGGCCCTATTCACAGTTCGTCAGCCACGCGGATTCCGTCGCAGTTACATCTACTACGATGAGCGCAAGGAGAAGCGTGAGAAAATCAAGGAGGAGGCAGAGCGTGAGCTGGGTCTCCGACCCCCGAAGGAGTTTAAGCCCGAAGACATACGCGGCAAGTTCGTGCAGGCAACTACCCACTTGCGCAGACGCAAGGAGAGCGGAAAGAAACCGATGCACCCGGCTCTGGGCGTGGCGCTTATCATCGCCCTCCTCATCATTATGTATTACCTTCTTCAGTAGTATCGCAGATGCAGGACATCATACATCTTCTACCAGATTCCGTCGCCAACCAGATAGCGGCTGGCGAGGTGGTTCAGCGTCCGGCCTCCATAGTCAAGGAGATGGTGGAGAACTCCATCGACGCGGGTGCCGACGACATCACCGTGCTTATTACGGAGGGTGGCAAGACGTGTGTCCAGGTGGTCGATAACGGATGCGGAATGTCGGAGACCGACGCCCGCATGGCGTTCGAGCGTCATGCCACGTCCAAGATCAAAAATGCTCAGGACATCTACTCGCTCCACACCATGGGTTTCCGTGGTGAGGCGCTGGCTTCAATCGCCGCCGTGGCTCAGGTGGAGATGCTGACAAGACGTGAGGCGGACGAGTTGGGAACGCTCATCCAGATCGATGGGGCAAAAGTCATGGACCACCGGCCTGTGGCTTGTCCCAAAGGCACCAACATCGCGGTCAGGAACCTTTTTTTCAACATCCCGGTCAGACGTAAGTTCCTGAAGAAAACTCCTACGGAGCTGAGCAACATAGTGCAGGACTTTGAGCGTATGGCTCTCGTCTATCCCGACATCAAGTTTACACTCATCCATAACGACACACCGGTGTTCAAGCTTGACAAGGCCGGTCTCAAACAGAGAATATCTGATGTTTGCGGCGACAAGTTGACCGCATCCCTCATATCAGTGCAGGCCGAGACACCGCTCGTGAAGGTGGTGGGCTTCGTGGGCACACCAGAGACAGCGAAACGCAAAGGGGCGCGTCAGTTCTTCTTCGTCAACGGGCGGTTTATGAGGCACCAGTATTTCCATGCCGCTGTGGAGAGGGCTTTCGACAACATAATACCACAGGGTGAGCACGTCAACTATTTCATATATCTTCAGGTGGACCCCCAGAATATCGACGTGAACGTCCACCCCACGAAGACAGAGATAAAGTTCGAGAACGAGCAGATTATCTGGCAGGTGATCAACGCCATGGTCAGAGAGGCCATAGGCCGCTATAACCAGGTGCCGTCGATCGACTTCGAGCGGAGCGACGACGACATCGACATCCCTGCCATGCCCAACGACGGTCGTACTGTAAGGATGACATCGCGGTTCACCGGCTACGACCCCTTCAAACCCATGTCGGGCAGATCCGCGGGTAAGACTAATATCTACGACTGGGAGAAGCTTTATCCAGGAAAGGATGATGGCGCATCCCGTGGCCATGAGCGTCAGGAGGTGGTGCTTCAAGGTGCGCTGTCAAATCAGGTGCCTAAGCAGACCGAGCTGTGGCGTGAGGAGTCGGAGATGCCTGGAGAGAGCGGTAAGGGCGGGCAGGACCTGCCCTCAGAGTTCTTTCAGTTGCGCGACCGCTTTATTGTCATGCCTCATAATGACGGTATCACCGTGGTTGACCAGCACCGTGCCCATGTGGCGGTTCTCTTCCATGAGTATATGGAGCGTATGGACAGCCATTCAAACGTGGCGCAGGGACTCCTCTTCCCTGAGCTTATACAGCTCTCGAAGCAGGAGGAGACCACCTTGCAGGCGGCTGAGGATGAGATCAAGGCCGTGGGGTTCGAGATCACGTCCCTTGGATTCGGCTCCTATTCACTCACTGCCGTGCCTCCGGGTCTCGACGGCACAGACTATGCCAAGCTGCTTCACAACCTCTTGTGGGCTGCCGCCGAGAATAAGGGCAGTGTGAGGCAGACGATGGGAGAGAACATCGCGTTGGCTATGGCTCAGTCGGCGGCTGTAAGCCTCGGGCAGAAACTGTCTCACGAGGAGATGGAAAGCCTGATCGGTAAATTGTTCAGGCTGCCAAACCCCGCGCGCACCCCCGACGGAAAGTCTGTGTTCACCGTTTTTGACAACAACCAGATAGAACGACTATTCTAATGTCATGAGAATCAGTCCTAAGAAGGAAATAAGATTGTGGCTCACGCTCTGCTTCTGCGTATATGCGCTTTTGGGAATCCAAGGGCTCGACATGACCGACGAGGGGTGGGTCCTAACCGGATATCAGCAGTTTTTCAAGGCTCCCGAAAGCATCTCCTATCTTTTTCTGTATTACAACGCGCTGCTTGTGGGCGGTGTGTGGGAGGTTTTGTTCGGAGATTTCGGAATCATCGCCTTCCGTGTCCTTGCGGCATTGTGTGTCACTGCCACGGCGGCGGTGGCATACCGCCTGCTCAGGCGGCGAATGAGTGTCACGGTCTTCGCGCTCGGCTTGATAGCCGTGTTCTTCTGCAACAACTACGGGATAATTGTGTTCAACCACAACTATCTGTCCGCGCTGCTGACGACCCTGTCTGTGTGGCTGATGGTGACAGGCCTTGACAGAAGTGATGGCAGGAGATTGTTTATGGCAGGGCTGGTGATTGGCGCAAACTGCCTCACACGCTTGCCTAATGTGGCTCTGACGGCTCTGCTGTCGCTCTTGCTGTTGCATTTCATCTATGAGAGGAGCGCAAGGCTCTCGTTCAGGCTCTTTATCCATGCTGTGGCAGGCGTCTTGGCTGGAGGGGCGGTCATAGTCGGAATAATGGCTGTGCTCGGACATATCGGACTCTTTGTCGATAATCTCGGAGCTGGAATGTCGGCTGCGTCGGCTTCCGACAGCACCCACCGTCTGTCATATCTGGCGGGTGTTTACGCCGGCAACCTGCTCGACATGGCGGCACAGCTGCCTCTTATCCTGTTTCCTCCAGCGTTGTGGAAAACCGGGGTGACCGTCATCCTGACCTATACCGTTGCCACCCTCTGCCTTGCAAGATACATCTTTGTCCACAGATCCGACAAGATGGCGGTCTATACCGCATCTGCCGCGCTGCTCGTGATGTTCATGCAGCCGCTGAAGTCGGAGGCCAAGCG
>JAZUMZ010000123.1:0-4924 GCA_045603885.1 Bacteroidaceae bacterium
GGTGGTGCTCGGCGAGACGGGCCGCAACTTCGCCGCCGGTATGTCGGGCGGTGTGGCCTATGTCTGGGACTGCAAGCACAACTTCGACTATTTCTGCAATATGGACATGGTTGAAATCAACCTCGTTGAGGACAGCGTCTCTCGCAAGGAGCTGCTCGAGCTTATCCGCCAGCACTATCTGCACACGGGCAGTGCCCTTGCTGGCCGCATGCTCGACAACTGGCCGCACTACGTTGAGGAGTTCGTGCAGGTGGTGCCCATCGAGTATAAGCGCGTGCTGCAGGAGGAGCAGAACAAGAAACTGCAAGAAAAGATAGCAAACATACAACGTGACTATTAAGCGGGCTTCGCCCTAAATGACAAATGATAAATGAAAAAACCTTTATCCATTATCATTTAGCGAAGCGTTAGTATCAATTATAATTTTGCAAAGCGTAGAGAACAATGGAATCAGAAATAAAAGAAAAAGAAGATAATAAGAGCTTTAAGGAGTTACTTCAGGCAACGATGAAGTCAGAAGACACAGAAGAGTGGATTGATGTATGGTTTACACGTCCCATAGGCTTGTTCTTTGCCTTGATATGGAAACGTCTTGGAGTCCATCCTAATGTTATCACCGTCTTGTCAATATTCCTTGGAATAGGTGCGGCAGTGATGTTCTATCATGCCGATTTGGCGCATAACCTTCTTGGAGTATTACTTTTAATGCTTGCAAACTTCTGTGACTCTACAGATGGGCAGCTGGCGAGGATGACAGGTCAGAAGACATTGGTGGGAAGAATGCTTGACGGCTTTGCCGGTAATGTGTGGTTCTTCTCGATTTATGCAGCTATATGTCTGCGCGTAATGCCTCAGCCTATGCCCGGCATGGAAACCCAGAAATGGGGAATATGGATATGGGTTCTTGCGTTTGTGGCGGGGGTGTTGTGCCATTCTCCACAAGCGTCGTTGGCCGACTATTACCGGCAGATCCACCTGTTGTTTGTCAAGGGAAAGGAAGGGTCTGAACTTGACAGCTATGCGAGCCAACACGAAATCTATGCAAGCTTAAAAGGGAACGGTTCTTTAGTTGAGCGCCTGTTCTATTATAACTATCAGAACTATTGTAAAAGTCAGGAGCATCGCACCCCTTTGTTCCAGAGATTCTATTCCTCCTTGAAAGAGAAATACGGCTCAATAGACAATGTGCCGCAGGAGCTAAAAGACGAGTTTCGTAAAGGAAGTCTCCCACTGATGCCCCTTACAAATATCCTCTCGTTCAACGCTCGTGCGATATGTCTTTATATAGCCTGTGTCCTCGACTGCCCTTGGGTTTGCTTCCTGGTTGATATATTGGTATTTAATGTCATATATATTTACATGCACAAAAGGCATGAGTCGTTGTGTAAGACTATGATACAAAAGCTATGAGCATGGATGTAAAAGGTTACATATTTGACTACGGAGGGACTCTTGACACGGCAGGCTGTCATTGGGGAAAGATGCTGTGGCATGCATATGAGCGTCAGCACCTGCCTGTGACTGAAGAACAGTTCAGGGATGTGTATGTGCAAGTTGAAAAATTACTTGGAAGGGGCAGGAATATTACACAAGAGTATACGTTCTATAAGACGTTGGACACTAAGATAAATCTGGAGCTTGAATGCTTTCAGAAGCAAGGCTATATAAATGAGGGTAATTTCTCACTGGCACATCTCCAGACAGCTGTGCTCGAAGACCTTTATCAAGAGGTTCAAGAGACAACGAAAAAGAGTGTGGCTGTGCTTAAAGAAATTAAAAAGAGCCATCCGATGGTACTTGTAAGCAATTTTTATGGTAATATTAACGTTGTATTAAAAGAATTCGGTTTTGATGGACTGTTTGACCATGTAATTGAGTCGGCAACGGTCGGAATACGTAAGCCCGACCCACGCATCTTCCAACTTGGTGTGGAGGCACTGAAGATGGAACCGCGGATGGTTGCTGTCGTTGGCGACAGTATCCAGAATGACATCATTCCCGCCGCAGAACTCGGTTGCCAAACAATCTGGCTAAAGGGCGAGGGCTGGACTGCCGCCACGGACGGTAGTCCGATAGAACATGGTCTAATAGTCTGTGACCACAGACGACAGACACCCGTCCATGATGAGGAATGTGCCGGGCGCATTATAACGTCATTAGATGAACTATTGCAATAGAAAGATGAAAAATAAAATATAAATTATGGAAGAGAAGAACATAATGCCGGCAAGCGGCAAATTAGGTATTATGGTAGTAGGCAATGGTGCCGTTGCCACTACTTTCATGACTGGTGTACTGATGGCTCGCAAAGGATTAACAAAGCCTATTGGTTCCATGACACAATATGACAAGATCCGTGTAGGACGTGGAGCGGAAAAGAAATATCTGCCAGTTGGTGAGATCGTTCCATTGGCAGACCTCAATGATATTGTTTTCGGAACATGGGACGTGTATCCTCAGAATGCTTATCAGTCTGCGATATATGCACAAGTGTTGCAAGAGAAAGATATCAATCCTGTTCGTGAGGAACTTGAGAAAATCGTTCCGATGAAGGCGGCCTTCGACAAGAATTATGCCAAACGTCTCGATGGCGATAATGTGAAGGATTGTAAGACTCGTTGGGAGATGGTGGAGGCATTGCGTGAGGATATCCGCAATTTTAAAAAAGACAATCATTGCGAGCGTATCGTGGTTATCTGGGCTGCCTCAACCGAGATATACGTTCCTGTTGATGAGGGTTGTCATTATCACCTCTCAGACTTGGAGAAAGCTATGCAGGCCGATGATCGTGAGCATATCGCTCCGTCGATGTGCTATGCCTATGCAGCCTTAACAGAGGGTGCACCTTTTATCATGGGAGCGCCGAATACCACTGTCGACATTCCAGCCATGTGGGAACTTGCGGAAAAGACAAAAATGCCTATAGCAGGAAAGGACTTTAAGACTGGTCAGACCTTGGTGAAGAGCGGTTTTGCCCCGATTATAGGAACACGTTGTCTGGGATTGAGCGGATGGTTCTCTACAAACATACTCGGAAACCGTGACGGTCTTGTGCTTGACGAGCCCGATAATTTCCGCACTAAAGAGGTGAGCAAGTTGTCAACGCTTGAGACTATTCTAAAGGCGGAAGACCAGCCAGACCTGTATCAGGATTATTACCATAAAGTGCGTATAAACTATTATCCTCCCCGCAACGACAATAAGGAAGGCTGGGATAATATAGACATCTTCGGATGGATGGGATATCCAATGCAGATCAAGATAAATTTCCTTTGCAGAGACTCTATCCTCGCCGCACCATTACTGCTTGACTTGTCTTTGTTAAGCGACCTTGCCGCCCGTGCGGGAAGATATGGCATTCAGCGATTCCTTAGTTTCTTCCTTAAGAGTCCTATGCACGACTATACCCAAGGCGAGGAAGCCGTCAATAATTTGTATCAGCAATATACCATGCTGAAAAATGCTATCCGCGAGATGGGTGGCTATGAAGCAGATGAAGAGATTGATTAGAAATATTGCATTATTGTTGTATATGCTCGTGGCAGGCATGAGTGCCAATGCCCAGGATATACAAGTCTATGTCACCGATCAGCAGACCGGTGACAGCATCCCGTATGCAAGTATTGTATATAAAGAATTGAAGGTCTCAGTCGGCGGCGATGAAAAAGGCTACATGGTTATACCTCGTCATGAGGGAAAGATAATTACAGTCAGCGCGGTAGGGTATAAGCCTAAACGCTTGAGGATTGTGAAGACGACAAAGCCAGAGATACATGTGTCATTAATATCTGATTCCAAACGAATGGAAGAGGTGGTGGTAAAAGCTAAACGCCGTCACCGTTACACCCGTAAGAATAATCCTGCCGTCGAGCTAATGCGGCGTGTGATTGCTGCAAAGAAGCGTACAAGCCTGGAAAACCATGATTACTATCAATTTGACAAATATCAAAAGATTACGGTAGCAGTCAATAATCTGACACCAGAGGAGCTTGAGGGTAGCTTGTTTAAAAAGTTTCCGTGGCTTATGGATCAGGTGGAGGTCTGTCCATATAATATGAAGCTTATTCTTCCGATATCTGTAGAGGAGACCCTGACGCATCATGGCTATAGGAAAACTCCAAGGTCTGAGAAGGATATAATAAAGGGGCAGACAGCCAAGGGTATAAACAAACTGGTTCAGACAGGAGAGGCGGTCAACACCGTTGTGAAGGATCTGTTTAGTGACATAGATATCTATGATGACCAGATCAGGTTGCTGCAGAAGCAATTCCCAAGTCCGATAGGCTCCACGGCTGTCTCGTTCTACCATTTCTATATAGACGACACTCTCTATGTGGATCAAGACCGGTGTATACGCCTGCAATTCATCCCTGCAAACCAACAGGATTTCGGTTTCAGGGGAGAGCTGTATGTGCTGTGTGACAGCTCTCTGCATGTAAAGAGATGTGACATGCAGTTGCCGGCTGGCACAGGAGTAAACTTTGTGGATGCTATGAAGATAGAGCAGGAGTATAGTAAGCTGGATAACGGTGAATGGGCACTTACTAAAGACAACATGGTGGCAGAGTTACAGGTTACAGACCTGTTCTCGCGTGCTATTGTTATCAGGACTACGAATATGTCGAATTATTCGTTCCTGCCTATTGATAATCAGTTCTTTAAAGGAAAAGCAAAGACGAAGTACGACACACAGGCAAAACTCCGTGACGAGACTTTCTGGAAAGAACACCGGACGGTTGAGCTGACCAAGAGCGAAGGGAATATGGATAAGTTCATCCATAGGATGTCGCAGACAAAGAACTTCCAGTGGTTTATGTTTGCGTTGAGAGCCTTTATCGAGAACTTTATAGAGACAGGTTCTGAGAATACGCCGAGCAAGTTTGACATTGGACCAATCAACACTATAAGTCGGAGGCCAAGCGGT
>JAZUMZ010000124.1:0-4545 GCA_045603885.1 Bacteroidaceae bacterium
GAGCGGGTGGCGACCGACAAGAAGGACGCAATCAGGATTGCGATAAACGCAGGCGTGGATATGTCGATGGATCCTTATGACGTGGATTTTTGCATCTACCTCAAACAGCTGGTGGAGGAGGGGAAAGTGCCGATGTCGAGAATCGACGACGCGGTGAGACGCATATTGCGCGTGAAATACCGCCTCGGGCTGTTCGATACACCAAATACCGGTGGCGAAGGGTATGAGAAATTCGGGTCGGAGGAATTTGCGCTCAAGGCTCTTCGTGCGGCAGAGGAGTGCGAGGTTCTGCTGAAAAATGAGGATGGTATTCTGCCTCTTGCCAAAGGCGGGAAAATCCTTCTGACCGGTCCCAACGCCAACCAGATGAGATGCCTGAACGGAGGCTGGAGCTACACATGGCAGGGCTCGAAGGCGGAAAGATTGTCGGAGAGATACAACACGATATACGAGGCATTATGCAATAAATACGGCAATGAGAACGTGATTCTCGAACAGGGAGTCACCTACAACGAGCGAGGCGAATATCATGAGGAGAACGCTCCGCAGATTGACAAGGTCGTTGACGCAGCGACAAGGGCCGATGTAATCATCGCATGTGTAGGCGAGAACTCCTATTGCGAGACCCCGGGAAACTTGTCGGATTTGTGGCTGTCGGAAAACCAGAGGACGCTGGTGAAAGAATTGGCAAAAACAGGAAAGCCGATTATCCTTGTGCTCAACGAGGTCCGTCCAAGGCTGATTGCCGATATCGAGCCGCTGGCCAAGGCCGTGGTGGACATATTCTTGCCGGGCAACTACGGAGCTGACGCGCTGGCAAACCTGCTGGCGGGCGACGCCAACTTCTCAGCAAAAATGCCTTACACCTATCCGCGGGAGATAAACTCGCTCCATACCTACGACTATAAGGTGAGCGAGGAGGTGGGCACGATGGAGGGCGCATATAACTACGACGCCAAGGTGTCATTGATGTGGCCGTTCGGATATGGACTGAGCTACACCACATACGAGTATTCCAACCTGCGTGTTGACAAAGCCAGCTTCAAACCGGGCGAGACGTTGACAGTAAAAGTCGACGTGACCAACACCGGCAAGGTGGCGGGCAAGGAGGCTGTCTTGCTTTACTCCAGCGACCTCGTGGCGTCGGTGGTGCCCGACAACAAGCGGCTGAGGGCATTTAGGAAAGTAAGCCTCGAGCCGGGGCAGACGCTCACCGTGGAGTTCCGGATTCCAGCCAAGGACCTCGCTTTCGTCGGGTCCGACGGCAAGTGGAGACTTGAGGAGGGCGACTTCCTCCTTCGCTGCGGCCGCTTGTCTGTCAACACTAGATGCACAGCCACCAAAGTCTGGGACGAACCGAATATTTAAATGACATATCAGCTTTTTAAAGTTGCATATAAACGATTCCAAATATACACATCATTTTTATACAATAAGCTATTAAAGAGTCTCGCAGAAATAAAGGAAATAAAATAGTGACTTCATCACTATTGAAAGAAATCGCAGACACTACAACTCTGATTATTTCAAAAGTGCCAAAGGCACGTGGTTTTCTTCCAGATAATTTCTGTTATTTCTTTTATTTCTGCGAGACAAAAAAACATAGAAAATATCCAGCGAGACTTAAATTAAAGAATATCATTACAACCTAAAATATAGCAATTATGGAAAGAACCTGGAGATGGTTTGGCAAGAAGGACAAGATCACACTTGCCATGTTGAGACAAATCGGAGTTGAGGGAATCGTCACCGCTCTACACGACGTGCCCCTTGGAGAAGTGTGGACTCGCGAGAAAATCCGCGACCTCAAGGAGTATATCGAGAGCTATGGAATGCGCTGGAGCGTGGTGGAGAGCCTTCCCGTAGTCGAGACAATTAAATATGGCGGTCCCGACCGCGACGAGCAGATAGAAGTGTATAAGCAGAGCCTCCGCAATCTTTCAGCCGAGGGAATACACACTATTTGCTATAATTTCATGCCTGTGCTCGACTGGGCACGCACCGACCTTCTGCACGAGAACCCCAACGGAGCGACAAACCTGTATTTCAACTATGCGGAGTTCGCCTATTTCGATATTTATATCCTCAAACGCGAGGGAGCGCGGGAGGACTGGGCCGCCTTCCGTTTCCCCGAGGGAGTGGGAGAGGGACGCGACGTGCTGGCTGAGTGCGACGAGCTGGCTAAGAGCATGACTCCTGAGAAAGACCATGCACTCGTGGAGAATATAGTAATCAAAACACAAGGATTCGTGTCGGGCAACTTCAAAGAGGGTGACGAGGCGCCGGTGGAGAAATTCCGTGAGTTCCTCAATCTCTATAAGGGAATCGGCAAGGCGCAGCTGCGGGCCAACATGAAGTATTTCCTTGAGGCGATTATGCCTACATGTGAGGAATGTGGAATGAACATGTGTGTACATCCCGACGACCCGCCAATCGAGATTCTCGGGCTGCCACGTATCGTACGCACAGAAGAGGACATAGAGTGGTTCCTCAACGCCGTGCCCAACAAACACAACGGACTGACATTCTGCGCCGGCTCGCTCAGTGCCGGAGCCTACAACAACGTGGTGGAGATGGCACGCAAGTTCGCACCCCGCACCCATTTCGTGCACCTGCGCTCATGTCATATCTTCCCTAACGGCGACTTCACAGAGGCAAGCCACCTGGGAGGACGTGCCGACCTTGTGGAGCTATGCAGAATCTTCGAGCAGGAGAATCCGGAACTGCCTATGCGCGTAGATCATGGCATGACATTCACCGACGAGCCGGGAGGAATATTGGATGAGTCAAGCCACGGCCACAATGCCGGTTACACACTGCTGGGACGTATGTTCGCGCTCGGACAGGTGCAGGGAATCCTTGCCACCGTTGACCGTGAGCTCGGCATCAAATACACACAGCCGGGATTCTTCGACTAATTTCTGCGATTTCCACTAAAATTGTGACAAAGTCACTATTTTTCTTTTATTTCCTTTATTTGACTTTGGTCTTCCTCCTCCTTGCAAGGCATAGTCGAAACGAGTTTCGCCTCTGCTCTTGCTTCGTTCGTCGGTTCTGCGGGACAAAAAAAATAGGTATGTGCAAATAACAAGAGAAATTTGAAGAAGAAAAAAATTGTAAAATTTGAGTAGATTTGTGAGATTTCTCGCCGAAGGCGACTCCAAAGATTTATTAACCAGAAAAATTCGAATAACAATATGAGATTGAAAGATTTGACTTCCGGCAGTTTTAATGCCGGAGAGTGGGAAGCCAAAGGCTACCAGCTTCCTAAGTTTGACATAGCGGCGGTCGCAAAAAAGACCTATGATGAGCCTACATGGGTGCATTTCGGTGGTGGAAACATATTCCGTGCCTTCCCTGCGGCCATTCTAAACGATGCGCTCAATACGGGCAAGTATGACCGTGGCGTAATCGTGGCTGAGACTTTCGACTTCGAGGTCGTAGATAAGGCATACACACCATACGACAACCTCTCACTGCTCGTAAGCCTGCAGTCTTCGGGCAATATAGAGAAGAAAGTAATCGCATCCGTAACCGAGGCGCTGAAGGCCGACTATCAGTTTGATGACTGGAAACGTCTCGTAGATATTTTCCGTAAACCGTCGCTGCAGATGATCTCGTTCACCATCACAGAGAAGGGCTATGGAGTTGCGCCAGCCGACTTGGAGCGGGGATTGAAGCCTGTGCTCGCAATGGGAAAGGTGACAGCGCTGCTGCTTGAGCGCTACAATGCAGGATGTCTGCCACTCACCGTGCAGAGCATGGACAACTGCTCGCATAACGGCGACAAGGTTAAAGCGGGAGTGTTCGCCTATGCTGAGCGCTGGGTGGCCGACGGACTGGCACCAGCCGCATTTATCGACTATCTTAAGGATGAGAGCAAAATCACATTCCCATGGTCGATGATCGACAAAATCACGCCACGCCCCCATGTGAGGGTGAAAGAGATGCTCGCTGCCGACGGATTTGAGGATAACAACTACATAGAGACGGAGAAGCACACATTCACAGCCCCGTTTGTGAACGCCGAGGAGGTGCAATATCTGGTTATCGAGGACAACTACACCAACGGACGTCCGCCGCTTGACCTCGGAGGTGCCCTCTACACCACACGCGAGACCGTGGACAAGGTGGAGACCATGAAGGTGACCACATGTCTGAACCCGCTCCACACCGCCATGTCAATCTACGGATGTATGCTGGGCTACACGCTCATATCAGCTGAGATGGCAGACCCTGACTTGCGCCCGTTCATACAGAAAATCGGATATATCGAGGCCATGCCTGTCGTTACCGACCCCGGTGTGCTCAATCCCTATGAGTTTATCGGAGCTGTAATCAACCGCCGCCTGCCAAACCCGTTCATGCCCGACGCACCACAGCGCATAGCCATGGACACAAGCCAGAAGCTGCCAATCCGCTTTGGAGAGACGATAAAGAAATATATCGCCCGTGGCTTGGATATGGGCAACCTACAGCTTATACCGCTTACACTGGCGGGATATGCACGCTATCTCAAAGGACTTGACGACAACGGCAAGCCGT
>JAZUMZ010000125.1:0-4524 GCA_045603885.1 Bacteroidaceae bacterium
TGGCCGACTACTATATTGACGGCCTAAAGGACATCGGTCCCTGGCGCGACATGCATGAGCACATAGAAGGTCCTGCCGTGAACGACGTCCACAAAATTTTTATTGAGATGTGGGCAAAGCAGACCGGCGAGCTGCTGACAGGTACACGATACCTGCCTCCTCAGCCAGCCAAGGGCTCCGTGAGGATGGGGGTTATCGACCGTTCACCTGGCGCAAGGCACAAAGCGATGCGACAGCTGTATATCTCCATGCTCGACAATGCCCGGCACAACGCACGCATCATAAGCCCCTATTTCATGCCTGTCTATTCACTCCGCAAAGCAATCAAAAGGGCTGTGAACCGGGGAGTGGACGTACAAATCCTAATCTCTGAGAAGGGAGACGTGCCCATGACACCAGATGTTGTCCACTATTGGGGCCGTAGGATGGCTAAGGCGGGCGCACGGGTGTTTTTGTTTCAAAACGGCTTCCACCACACCAAGATAATGACCGTAGATGACGAGTTCTGCACCGTGGGCTCTGCAAACCTCGACGCGCGAAGTATGCGCTATGACTATGAGATCAACACCGTGATGTTCGACAAGGGCATAACGATGCAGCTGGTTGACATGTTTGAGGAAGACAAGAAACACACCCTGCCGCTTGATGACGCCAAATGGGAGAGTAAGTCCGCATGGCATAAGTTCGTAGGGTGGTTTGGCAGTGTCTTGACACCGGTGATGTGAGATTTTTAGACTTTAGTTCTTTTTTTTATTGAAAGAACCCTTATATATGAGAAAATTGTTATTTAGCTTACTACTGGCTTTGTCGTTCGTTGCGATACCCTGCGATTCCAATGGGCAGCAACAGCCAAAGCGCGAGTTTCGCGGTGCATGGATGCAGTGCGTAAACGGAATGAATCTCGGCAAGAGCTCAGCCGAGGTGAGGTCTATGTTGACAGAGCACCTGAACGCCCTGCAACGGGCACATATCAACGCCGTGATGTTTCAGGTGCGCCCTGAAGGCGATGCCCTCTACAACTCCAACTACGAGCCTTGGAGCCGATACCTCACAGGCCGTCAGGGACAGGCCCCGTCCGACGGATGGGATCCCTTGGAGTGGATGATAGAGCAGTGCCACGCACGCGGCATGGAGCTTCACGCATGGATCAACCCCTACAGGATGAAGACCAAGGGCACGACAGAGCTTGCTCCCAATCACCCGGCAAAGCTTCATCCCGATTGGATTATACCATATGGCGACCTTTATATCCTGAACCCGGCACTGGAAGTGTCAAGGTTATACACATGCGTTGTCGTAGAGGACATTTTAAGACATTATGACGTGGATGGCATTCATCTTGACGACTACTTCTACCCCTATCCGGAAGCCGGAATGGAGTTTAACGACACAAGCTTCTTTGAGCGCGACTCACGCGGTTTCAGAGACATCGGCGACTGGCGGCGGGACAACGTGAACATGCTTGTGCGCGACCTTCACGACCTCATTCGGGATGTCAAGCCATGGGTAAAATTCGGAATCTCTCCATTCGGCATCTACAGGAACGACCCCTCTGGTCGCAACACACCCTTCGGAAGTGCCACCAGCGGCCTCCAGAACTTCAACGCCCTCTATGCCGATGTGGTGAAATGGCAGGACGAAGGATGGGTGGACTATCTCATTCCTCAGGTATATTGGAACTACGGCACGAAAGCCGCGGACTACGGCATCCTGCTCCATTGGTGGAACGACTACTGCTCAAAACGTCCCCTGTTTATCGGCCAGGACATTGAGCGCACGGTGAAAGGCCAGGATCCGTCCAACCCCGCTATACACCAGATGGATGCAAAATACAGCCTCCAGCGCGAGTTGCCCAACATACAGGGTTCATGCCAGTGGTATGCAGAGGCCCTGTCGAGAAATCCGGGCAACTATGCCACAGGTCTGGAGCGTAAATGGCACCCATACATTGCGTTGCAGCCCCGAATGCCGTTTATCGACAACGAGGCTCCCAAGGCTCCCAAGCGCTTGAGAGTGAAGCTGGTGAACGGACTGACAGTGCTGTCATGGAAAAAAGACGGCAACGCAATCTTGAACCTGATTAACAAAAAAAGCAAAAAGAAAGAGATGAGCCGGGCTGTCAGCTATGTTATCTACGACTTTCCACCCGGCATGTTGGTAGATATTGAGAATCCGGCTGCCATTCGTGCCATCACACGCTCCAACACTGTTGCGCTCCAAGGCGACTTCTACGGACATACCATCGTAGTGACCGCGCTCGACCGTCTGCAGAACGAATCGCTTCCGTCCGTAATCCATCTGAAATAAGCGACAGACCAGTCTATTTGTTAACAATCGCAAAGCAACCACATAATTATGGAAGTAATACAAAGTTTCACCATCGACCACACCCACCTGAAACCGGGTATATATGTCTCACGCGAGGACAAGGGTTTCACCACCTTCGACCTTCGAATCACAGAGCCGAACAAAGAGCCGGCCGTGGCACCTGCCGCCATGCACAGCTTAGAGCACCTGATGGCCACTTGGTTCCGCAACTCGGATGCAAAGGATGATGTGGTGTATGTTGGTCCCATGGGATGTCTCACGGGTATGTATATCATTATGACAGGTAAATACACTGCAGAGGATATGCGGCAGCTCACAATACGGTGTCTGAGGTGGATTCTCACGCAGACCGAGGTACCTGCCACCCAGCCCGAGTCATGTGGCAACTACCTGCTTCACGACTTGCCCATGTGCAAATGGGAGAGCGCCCGCTATCTTAAGCGCCTGGAGCAGGACTTCCACTGCGAATACACAAAATTACAGGTCACACTTAACGACGGCAAGATTTTTGCCGACGCTTAGGATTTATAAAACAAGTCTCCTTTTTTGTCTGAAGATCAAAGGAATCTCATAAATTCGTATTATCATCCATCCGGCCACATGAGACATTTCAGGGCATATTTCAGTCTGCTCATCTTGCTGTTAAGCGCGTCTGTTCTTGACATCTCAGGAGGTGTCAGGGCTCAGCGCGCTATAGCTGAGTTGCGGCAAGGCAAAGTGAACGTCGAGCAGTGTGACGGATGGTTGCGACATATAGCCAAAGAGCGACAAAGCCTGCCGTTGGAGGCCCTGCGGTCAAGTTCCTCGTCATCACGAGTTGCCTCCTCACGTCCTGCTCGTCTGTTGCCCACTCATGGCGGCAAGCCAACTTCCCACTCAGGAAGATGCTCAAGAAACGAATCGTATAACCCCACTTTATATACCCTTTTGCTGCCGTGCCGCAACCACACATCTGTCACGGCTGCACTGTCTCCGCGCCTGCGATATGTCATCGCGCTGAGACATTTTCTTTGTTAGTGATGTCAATTCATTTTGGAGGGGTTAGCTATGCCATCCTTCAACTTGGGGGATGGGAATTATCCATCATTAACAAATAAAAACATGTCAAATATCAAGAATCTGCAGATGTGGAACCACATCTGCGGCGACACTCGTATCAGTGTCAATAAATCTTTATTCGGACTTCGCACGACTGCGATTTTCATTCCGACGAACAGCGTCATCGATGCCAAAACCTACGAGTATTCACCTACCGACGGAGAGCGTCTGAAACAGATTCTATCCTGTCCCAAAGAAAAGATAGCCTCTGCCATCGGCGACTTCCATCCCAAAGCCACAGTAAACGGCAACTACATGGCTGAGGTGTGCGCCTCACGCGACAATGCGTTTCTTGCCATCCAGCTCCTCCAGTTCTCACGCATGAACTACGAGCCTGTGACAGAGGTACTCATCTTCGAAGGCGATGAGGTACACGCCATAAAGCAACTGTTCTGATATTCCGCATCAATATCCCTCCGCCGCCCGACCCATCCGTTGAGCGGCGGAGAAATTGCGTTTTATATTATTCCTGTATTTCATTGATGGTAAACACTTCGTATAATAAAGCATTTGTCAACTATTGAACTAGACTACTGACCTTACCACTAGGCCAAAAAGAAAAAACAAAAAAGAAACCAGTGGTAACTCCTTAAACCCTTAAACTCTTAAACCCCTTAAACCTGAACCTTGAAACTTAAACCCCTGAAACCTGAAACCTGAAACTTGAAACTTAAAACCTTTGCCCCCGTTCGTTGGTTCTTGACGGTTTTCCCGTCAAGCCAATCTTCCTCCATCCTCCATCTTTTTCCGAGAACGTCGGAAACCATTCCTTTTACCCCCTAACTTTGCACCAGATTTCAATTCTCAATTATTAACCAACAAAAAACTATTATCATGAAAGGAATGAAAACTGGTGGCAGACAGAAAGGCACACCAAACAAGGCAACCGCGTCGATAAGAATGTTCCTCAAGTCGATTATCGTCTCAAATGCGGAGACCATCTTCCGCAATTTTCCAAAGCCTCCAACCCATGGAGATGTTCCAGGTTCTCACGAAACTGGCGCCATATATCCTGCCGCCCATGAAAGCGGGAGAAGAGGAGTGGGCGCCGGAAGGAGAGCTCGATATCAGGTGGTTCGATGAGACAGAGGCGAACGT
>JAZUMZ010000126.1:0-4542 GCA_045603885.1 Bacteroidaceae bacterium
GTATTTTAGATAGGTGAAGTATTTGGCGACGGCGGCCAGCGCGAAGTAGAGGGTACGAAGGCCGAGGATGGCGAAGATATTGGAGGTGAGCACGATGAACGGGTCGCGACTGACACTGAACACGGCGGGGATGCTATCGACGGCAAAAGCGACGTCAGTGGTCTCGATGACCAGCAGGGCGACAAAGAGCGGTGTGGCTAGCCGTCGGCCATTCTCCATGATGAAAAACCGCTCACCGTGCATCTTTTCGGTCACTGGATAGACCTTACGGAACCATTGCACGATGATGTTCTGCGTGGGATCAGTCTGTGTATCTTCGTCGTGCGTGAACATCTTGCCGCCCGTATAGAGCAGGAACAGGCCGAACAAGCCCAGCACCCACTCAAACCGCTCGACCATCGCCGCACCGGCAAAAATAAAGATGCTGCGGAGGACCAATGCTCCAAAAATGCCCCAGAAGAGCACCTCGTGCTGATACTTCCGCTCGATGCCAAAGAACGAGAACAGCATGAGGAACACGAACAGGTTGTCCATCGACAGCGACTTCTCTATCAGGTAGCCCGCCAGAAACTCCATCGCCTTTTCGTGCGGTTCCACAGGATAGAATAGGTAGATGACTGCGCAGAACACCAGCGACACTCCTATCCAGACGGCGGTCATCTGGAGTGCCTCTTTCACATTCACCTCGTGCTGTCCCTTGCGTCCGAACATCTTCAGGTCGGCTACCAGCATCAGCAGCACCAATACATAGAATACAATCCAAGCCCAGAGGGGCAGTCCCATTAACGCCATATCACTATAACTCCAACAAATTATTCATATTATAATCTTGTCACTTGCCAACCCTAATGACCTTCCACTGCTTATTGAACTTTATTTCTGTTCCGTCCGACAGTTCTACTTCATGTCCACTTTGGTCTCGCTCTATCTTCACAATCCTACCCTTTGGATAGTTTGCCTTGACATATTTACTGATAGCAGCAGGGACTGTTGCTGGTGGAACGGCAGACGACTTGCATTTGATTTCCTTCCATGCACCCTTACCGTCGAATTCCAGTTTGGCACCATTGTCCAGAGTCACGTCATAACTGGTTTTCCGCATTTCGACGTCCTTCTTGGCTTCTGTAATCTTCTTTCCCTTGAAATGTGTATTGATAAACGTCTGAGCTGCCGCAGGCAGTTCTTTTGCGGTAATCACTTTTTCATGTCCGAAACTGGGTGTTGATGGCAGCAAGACCAATAATGCCCATGTAAAAAAATTCTTTGCGTTCATAATATTTGCTTTTTTAATGATAAATATGTTTCTTCTATTTCCCGAATCTTGCCTGAACGACGTTAACCACGTAGTCGCCCAGTTTCTCGCACTCGTTGACGAGGTCAGCGAAGACAGTGCCGAGAGCGTAGTCGTATTCACGGGCGTTGACGGCACGGATATTTTCACCTTTTAACCGCTGGCGCATCTGGTTGATATCGTTCTCAATGCGGTAACTGTCGCGGATATCGTGCTCAGAGCGGTGGCCAGACATGATGGTATTCATCTGTGACAGGGCATCGTCGCAGAGGGTCATCATGGCCTGCAACTGGGTGCGCTGGTTGGCGGTAAAGTCCTTGCCCGTCTCTTGCAGACGGTTCATTGTGCGGGCCAAATTGTAGCAGGCATCTCCGATGCTTTCCAGTTCGCCCACCTTGTGTAACATTTGGCGCACTTTTACTTTGGTTTCGTCGCTGAGGTGGTTCTCGCTCACCTTCTCTAAAAAGTGGGCTATCTCTATCTCCATACGGTCGGTGTAGTCCTCCTGGCTCTCTATCTGGCTGAACAGATGCGCGAACTTGCCCTCGTCGCGTTCGTCCGTCAGCTGGCGTACCATGCCAAACATCCGTTGTACGCGCACGCCAAACTGTGCCGTCTCCTTCTGGGCCTGCAGGACGGAGATTTCGGGCGTCTGCATCAGGTTGGTCTCGATGTACTGCAAGCGGAATTGCTCCTGCTCAGGCTGGGGTTTCTCTGGCAACAGCCAGCACACCACGCGCTCCAACTGGGGAATCAGTCCTATCAGGATGGCGGTATTCGTCACGTTGAAACAGGTATGGAACATGGCCAGCACCATGGGCAAGAGTGTGGCTTGACCGCCAGCCGTCGGATCGTAGCCCACCAATTGGCACACCATATCGACAAAGGGATAGAACACGCAGAGCACCCAAATAACTCCGAACACATTGAACAACAAGTGTGCCAATGCTGCCCGACGAGCCTGTGTATTAGCACCGAGAGCCGCAAGATTAGCCGTTGCCGTCGTACCGATATTTTCACCCATCACCAAGGCTATGCCTAAATAAATAGGTAATACGCCCGTAGAGCAGAGTAGGATGGTGATAGCCATGACGGCTGCCGACGACTGTACGATGCAGGTAATCAGTGTACCGATGCCCAAAAAGGCAAGAATCGTCCAATAGCTGTTGGTGTCGAACGAAGCAAAGAACCGCACCACCGCCTCGTTGTGCTCCAGGTCCATCTCCTTACCCGCTGTACTCAGCATCACCAGCGAGAGGAACATAAACGCGATGCCAAACAGGAAGTCGCCCACAAAGCGGTGGCGCTTCATGTAGATAAGTATGATGCCGATGGCAAAAGCCGGGAACACGACGCTGGTCAAATCGACGTTGTAGCCCAGCGACATAATCCAAGCCGTGAGCGTCGTACCGATGTTGGCACCCATAATTACCGAGATGGCCTGCGCCAGCGTCAGTAGTCCTGCCGACACGAACGAAACGGTCATCACCGTCGTGGCCGACGACGACTGCACAGCACAAGTCACGAAGGTTCCAGTCAGCATCCCCGTCAAACGGTTTGTGGTCATCCGTGCCAGAATGTGTCTTAACTGCGGTCCCGCCATCTTCTGCAGGGCATCACTCATCATACGCATGCCGTAGATGAGCAGTCCTAATGCTCCTAGCAGTTTCAGCGATACCATCAAATAGTCTTGAGTTGTCTCCATTTGCTTTCTTGAGTTATTATTCTTTCGAATGCAAAATTAGAATGATTTCACTTAGCCACAAAAGAAATCCTGTTACAATTGTGTTACGTAACAGGATTGTAATATTTTTACTTGTGGAATCCCCGACTTCGACTTTGCTTTTGTTCTTCATTCATGCCCTTAACGATATAGGTCATCTTTATCTTTCTAATTTGTGTGCAAAGGTAATCATTATTCTTCGAATATTTGCCATTTTAACACTTGATATGCCTTTCTCCCGTGAATCTCTTGATTAAATCGGCTGTAGTTCTGCCAATTCGTCATGTAACTTGTCCATTTCCGACGACAGAGTCTCTGGCAGGAAGTGGGCATATACCTTTTCCGTGATGTCGGTACTGCCATGCCCCAGCAAACGGCTGACGACGGACATCGACAGTCCCTTATTGAGTGCCATTACGGCGAAAGTGTGGCGGGCAACGTGCATTGACAGACTAAAGGGGAAACCAAGTTGTTCGCCTACCACTGCTAATGATTGACCTATGCACTTCGTAGCATTGATACGGGCTTTGTAGAGTGCTTCCTCGTCATTCAGGTCCAACTCGTCGTTGACCAAATCAAAAACATACCTGCAACCGATACGCTTTTCGCGCCACTTGCGCAATATCTTCAAGGCTGGTTCTGTGAGAGGGATGACATGACGCTTGCTGGTTTTGATCATTATCTTCCTTAGTTCTTTCTTCTCAAAGTTGATGTGTCCCCACTGCAATGTCATGACATCCACAATACGCAATCCGCACGCATGGAAAGAGAAGAAGAACATCTCTAAGAACTCCTTGCGTCGCGGTTCCTTACATTTCTTATAATAGCCCAACAGGGCTTCCATCTGTTCTTTAGTCAACACCTTACCGTCAAATTCGCTTTCCTCGTCTGAAAGATTTGGCTTCGTCACAATCATCATGTCCTGAATACGGGCATTAACCGTCTGCTCTATCATGCCCAGTTCTGCAGCATAGGAGCAAGCCTTCAGTATTGGAGTCAGTGAGTGATTGATGGTCTCATCACCGTTTTGTCGGATGTCACGTCGCCATGTGATATAACCATCTATCAATTCCGGTGTCATATCTCCGACATAGATTTTGTCACGCTCATATGTACCTTGATTTGTTGCCCGCAGGAAAGTAGCAAACACATTCATGCAGCATATGCCGTTCTTATATCTACTCCTGCCTACCTTGTGCCGGGAATAGTCAGAGTCCAGCCGTTCTTGTACAAACTCTGCAAAGTCCTTCCCCTGGTCCTTACGGGTCAAAGGCTTATCAGAAAGAAAACCTTGGATAACCTCAATGGTTATCTGCCCGTCTTCCCATATTATAATTTGTTTGTCTTGTTATTCCAGAGGATGCTCAAAAGTACTAACTTTTAGACAAACAAACTCCGTTTTGATGGTTAAAAAATGCAATTTAGGCAAACAAACCAGACTATTTGAGGCCATTAAACACCAGCGAGACAAACAAATAATTCTTGTTTATCTCGCTGGTATTTAATAGGTTAAGTTCAAACGCGGCGG
>JAZUMZ010000127.1:0-6169 GCA_045603885.1 Bacteroidaceae bacterium
AAACTATTATCAATTATTGTTCTATACCGGCGATTTTGTTGATTATCTTCACAACGTCACTGATATTGATGAAACCGTCGCCGTTGACATCATATGTCGCATCAAATCCACCAGCGGCTATCTGGTTGATTACCTTCACAACGTCGGTGATATTCACCTTTCCGTCACCGTCAACATCCTGTGGCAGTTTGTCCTCCTCTGGTCCGTAAGTGAGACGGAAGTTATCTGCCTTGAACCAGCTGCCAGACGAAGCCTTAATGGTCACGTTGCCTTCCTCAGCTAGAGTGAAGATAATGCTTGCATCTGTTGCAATCTCCTTGGCGTTCTCCATTGTGAACTCCTGAGCGTTGTCGTTTGCAGCAAGAGTAATCTTATTACCTTTGTCTGATGCAAGGAGAGCCTCAAGCTTGTACTTACCAGCCGGCAGACCATAGAGTGTCTGTGAGATCCAGAAGCCTTCTGAAGGTGCGGAACCGCTCCAAGTGTTGAACACATACTGACCGTCAGCATTCTCAATGGTGTATGTTGCGTCGCTGATGTCAGCAGCCTTAGTGTCACCACCTACATAATACTGCCATCCGTTAAGACTACCAGAACCGTCTCCCTCAAATGAGTTGTTCTCGATAACCTGCGTGAAGTCACAAGGAGTGTTTGTGTAGTCAGGGAGCTTCAGCTTACCAACTGCAGCGTTCAGCTTGTCAGTAATCTCGAGCACATCAGCAAGTCCATAGCCATAGTCAGCGATGTCAGCATATTGGTTATAGACGTTGGTAGCATCCTCGTAAGCGGCGGGTGTTGCTGTCTCGGCATAAGTTACGAGAGCCGTCTCGAGATTTGCCAAAGCAGTGCCGGCAGCCTCGTATGCTGCGATAGAAGCGTTGGCAGCCTCCATTGCGTCCATAAGCTCGAACAATGCTGCGTACTTAGCATCACCGTCCTCAGACTCCTGAGCTGTTGTCAGAACCTCCTGGAGCTTTGTCTTCTCTGGTGTACCGAAGTCTTTCTCAAGAAGAGCCTCTACCTCGGGAACATAGTGGTTAATCACTGCGTCGAGAGCCTCAACGTCCTTAGCCATGTAAGTGAGCTTGAAGTCTGCCCAGAGACACCAGCCACCGCTCGGAAGAGCCTTACCATCTGATGTCAGACCAATCTTGAGAACGCCGTCCTCACCTACAAGTCCGTAGCAAGTCTGAACGTAACGATCTGCGGTGAATGCATAGTGAGCGCCTTCCATAGAGTTCGGGAAGAAGTAGTTTACAGTTGCATCGCCTTCTACAACTTCTCTCTTAGAGTCGTTAGGCCAAACGCCGCCACCGTCACCAACAAGGGCGTTTACTCCATCTACAGCGTCCTCTTGCTTAATCATGTCGTTGAGCACATTCTGTACAGGAGTGCGGAACTGATTCATATAAAGGTAAACAAGAGGATCCTCATCACCAGTGATAGCTTCAGGCCCTCCTGGACGAACGAATGCCTTCACAGAGATTGCATATACACCTGGCTTAGATTTTACTGTCTGATAGCAGTCAACAGCTTGCTCATAAGCCTCTACGCATTCCCAACTTGTATTCGTATTTATAGAGGTCCATCCCTTGAATCCGTCTTTGAACGATGCGTTGGTAAGAAGTCCTGTCACATTGCTGCCGGCTTTCATACCATCGTAGCACTTAGCGATAAGCTCTTGTACGAACTCTATCTCTTTCAGAAT
The DNA here is from genome assembly GCA_045603885.1 of Bacteroidaceae bacterium. Classification (GTDB taxonomy): domain Bacteria; phylum Bacteroidota; class Bacteroidia; order Bacteroidales; family Bacteroidaceae; genus UBA3839. Next base: position 1,709 of record JAZUMZ010000127.1, read on the forward strand.
CTCCTCAGCGGAGAGTTTTCCCTCTAAAGCACCGTTCTCAAGATCAAGAATATAGTTAGCACAGCCGTTAGGGAATTTACCCTCGAACTCATCGTTGTCTGAGGCTGATGCCTGCAGATAGTCAGTCAAGAGAAGCACGTCGTCGGTCTCGATTCCACCCTCCTCGAAAACATCAAGTTGCTCACTTGCCTCATTCAAGGTGCTTATATATGAAGCATAGTTTGCGATACTTACCGCTACGGTATCAGTAATTGTATTGAACGCGGCGATTGCCTGCATAATATCGTCCTTGTTGGTTGCGTTGCGAAGAGTGCTGATGGCCTCATCGTAGAGAGCCTTCTCTGGAGCGCCGTACGGGTTAGTGAACTCCATCTCGTTAGCCTCGGCTGCCTTGTTTGCCCAAAGCTTGTAAGCGTCCTCGCCGTCACCGAAGTAGAAGAGCTGGAAGTCGTCGAAAATTGACCAGTCAGAACCGGTGGCCTTGCTGTTTACAATACCGAGCTTCAGAGTGTCGCCGTCGGCGATTGCGCCGTAAGCCTCATTGCGATAGAGGTTAGGATACTCGGTGCTGTGGAAATACTCGTCAGCACGAGCCATGGTGTTAGGAGTGTAGAGGGTGTGATCAACGCCATCCTCATCCTTGAACGTAGTAGATGTGCTGGAAGTGCGGCTACCAATCTCGAAATCTACAGTACCGCCTGCGCTCACGTGCTTCACAGGAGTGGAGAACATGCCGTTGGTCTCAGACTCAAAGTAAATCTTGGTCTCAGCCGGTGTGCCTGCCTTCCAAGCCGTGTAGTCGGCTGCCGCATTCTGGTAGCGGGTGTAACCGTTACATGCCACCATATAGACTCCCTGAGGAAGTCCGCCAATCTTCTGATAAGTATCGAAGGTAATTCCGTATCTCTCGGCGTTGGACCAGGTGGTGCCACCTTTGCCCCATCCAGTGCCTTCCCATCCGCTCAGGTCAGGTTCGCTGCCATCAGGACCGAAGTCAGGGTTCACAATCTTGGAGGTGAAGTTCACTGGGTTGTCAGCAGTAGCCTTGCCTTTGAGGAAGTCCACGATAGCAGCTGCAATAGATGCCTCAGCAGCCTGAAGGTCCTCTAAAGTAGAAGATGTGTTGTTGTATGCAGCCTCTGCTATTGCGAGGTTGATACCAGGGTTCTCCTCTTTAGCCTTGTCGATGGCAGCCTTCAGAGACTGAGCTGCGGCATAAACCACCAGCTTCTCGTAATATGCGCCGTATGCCTCAGCAGACACAAATTTCCACTCGTCGTAGAAAGCTCCGCTGAAAGCGTCAGCCGCAAACTCATCAATGTCATTTACACCATCGTCAACAACTACATTCTCTGAATGTTGATTATAGAAATAGCAACGGGTGTTCTCACCGTTTGACCAGTTTTCCGGATCATCACTCACCTTAATCCATACATGCTCGGCAACACCAAAAGTAGCCACAGCAGGCTCAAGCTCATAGGTCTCGCAGATAAAGCCATTGGAGAACTTATAGCTGTCGCCCGACTTTGTTACGATCCAATTAGCGGTACCAGGATACCCTCCGTCGCCAAGAGGAGCGTCAACCCACTGAGCGTTCCAGTCGTTGGCACTTACATAAAGCCAGTTGTTCTTGTTTGTGTAAGTAGCAGGATAGCAACCGAAAGTGTAGTACTGGTTGCCCTCATCATCTGCCTCAAGCTTGTGCATACGTACGGAGTCACCCTTCTCTGCCACAGAAGCGCGGGTATTCCAGTCGTTATGTCCTGCAAAGAACATCTTGGTGCCCACATTATATAAAAACTGTGGTGTAGCACCATCTTCCGCCATGTCAACGAACTCCGACACTGTCGGCGTTGTCCACTGTGCACTGGCTGCTACAGCAAACAACAAAGACGTTGCGGTTATGAGTAATCTTTTCTTCATAGAATAATGTAGTTAATTAGTTATTTTAAAGTTATTCGTTAGCTTCATTACCTCATAAAAGCCCGACAAGCGACCCTGAAAACAGGCTCAAAACCCGTTATTTCAGGCATACTATAGGCAGATTCGCTGCAAATTTAAAAAAATTCCATAAAACCACAAAGGATTTTTTCAAATATTTTCAAAAAAACTGCAAATTATTTACTTTCACTGCAAATTAACCTCTTTTTTATAAACGGAGATTTCTGTATTTATATAACGGCGAATTTAGTTCAGCAAACTCTACAAGAAGAGATAATGCTGATGTTATGGAACCCTGAAAGGGTTCCATTTTCATAACCCCGGGTCACGTAACGAAGTGGAGTGTACCCGGGGTTACTGCCTGCATCTAACCCGAACCCTGAAAGGGTTCCATTTACATAAGCCCGGGTCACATATTATATATATCTTTCATCGTATGGTATCCCGCACTCCGTGAGAACATTTATCAACTCCTCCCTTAATGACACTTTCCGGTGATGTTCCTTTTGGTTTTTTATATATTGGTACACTTTATCTACGTCATCCCCTCCGTAGGTGATTGCGCAATACCCGTCCCCCCATCCGCTGAACAAAGGAAACTTCTCCGGGTTTTTCTTGCAAAAATTACCGACAGATATCTTTAAATCATGAACAAACTCAGAAACGGCAATAGATGGATGGATGGAAACAAGAAGATGTAAATGGTCTGGCATTCCGTTGATTCTCAAAAGATGAGAGTTGCGGGATTTACAAAACCCCCATATATATTGGTAGAGTTCCTTTTCGTTTTGCTCATTTAGCGATTGCTGACTGTTTTTGGTTCTGAAAATGATGTGGTAGTATAGTTTTGTATAAGCCATAATGGGTTATGTTATGGAACCCTTTCAGGGTTCGGGGTTGTTGTTGTTCCTCTTTCTCCCCGGGTACACTTCGTGACCCGGGGTTATGAATATAGAACCCCTGCGGGGTTCGAGTTAGTCTTTGAGTAGTCAAAGCTAACATGAATTATATTTAATTCGCCGTTTAAACACATTTTCGCCGTTCAGCCGAGGATGATGCGCTTGATGTCGTTGAGTTTGTTGAGGGCCTCGAGGGGGGTGAGATTGTTGACATCGGTGTTAACAATCTCGTCGCGCACCTGGCAGAGGATGGGGTCGTCGAGCTGGAAAAAGGAGAGTTGGGACTTGGAATCCGCCGGTGCCGATATGTTCTGTGTGTTTGGACGTGATATGCCGTCGCCGGAGTTGTTGCGCTCCAACTCGGCGAGCACCTGCTCGGCGCGGCGTACCACCGACGGCACCATACCGGCTATGCGTGCCACGTGGATACCAAACGAGTGCTCGCTGCCGCCTCGCTCCAGCTTACGCAGGAATATCACCTGGTTGTCCACCTCCTTCACCGACACGTTGTAGTTCTTCACACGCTGGAACATCTTCTCCATCTCGTTCAGCTCATGGTAGTGGGTGGCGAAGAGGGTGCGCGCATGGTATTTCGGATTTTCATGGATATATTCAACTATGGCCCAGGCGATGGAAATGCCGTCATACGTGCTGGTTCCCCGTCCCAGCTCGTCGAAAAGCACGAGCGAGCGCTCGCTCAGGTTGTTGAGGATGCTGGCAGCCTCGTTCATCTCCACCATAAACGTGGACTCGCCGAGTGATATGTTGTCGCTCGCACCCACACGTGTGAACACCTTGTCGCATATACCTATACGAGCCGAGTCGGCAGGCACGAACGAGCCTATCTGAGCCATCACGGTGATCAAGGCCGTCTGTCGGAGCAGAGCCGACTTACCCGACATATTGGGTCCGGTAAGCATGATCACCTGCTGGGAGTCGCAGTCGAGCATCACGTCGTTGGCAACATACTGCTCCCCCACCCTCATATTGCGCTCGATCACAGGGTGGCGCCCCTGACGTATGTCGATTACCAGCGAGTCATCGACCACAGGCCGCACGTAGTTGTATTCCTTGGCGGCGTTGGCGAACGAGAGGAGGCAGTCGGCCTCAGCCACCAACGCGGCGTCGGCCTGGATATCGGCGATGAACGCCAGCGAGTCGTCAATCAGACGGTTGTATATCTTGCTCTCAAGTGCGAGTATTTTCTCCTCCGCCCCGAGAATGGTGTCCTCGTAGGTCTTCAGCTCCTCGGTGATATACCGCTCCGCCTGAGCCAGCGTCTGCTTGCGTATCCAAGTCTGTGGCACCTTGTCCTTGAAGGTGTTGCGCACCTCGAGGTAATATCCGAACACGTTGTTAAACCCGATCTTTAAGCTCGTGATGCCTGTTGACTCTATCTCGCGGTCACGCAGCTTCAGCAGGTATTCCTTGCCGTTGAAGGCGATGTTGCGGATTTTGTCGAGCTCAGGGTCAACCCCGTCGGCAATCACCCCTCCTTTGTTTATTGCCGACGACGTGTCGGGACGTATGTCGCGACCTATGCGCGCTGTCAGCTCCTCGCAAGGACGCAGCCGCTCGCCGATGCTGCGGATCGACCCGTTGTCGGTGGCGCAACACAGCC
>JAZUMZ010000128.1:0-2081 GCA_045603885.1 Bacteroidaceae bacterium
GGCATAAAGCTCGGCAGTGGCAGTAGTAAGGTCGATGAAAGCGACACCCTTCTCCTGTGCCAGCTGCTGAGAATGCCACGCATAGTCCATTGTATGATCGTCGGCAGACAGTTTCGTTCCCGCTTTCGGACCGTCGGCGGTAAGAACCATATAGTCCTCACCTAAGTCATGACGTCCTTTACGTGACACTGTCGTGCCGTTGAGATAGCTGCGGCATACCGGTGAGCATATAATAGGTATGGCACCTAATGCCTTGGCTTCATCGACAATCTTACCTAACCATTCCTTATATGTTGTAGAAGGAACCGTTCCGCGAAGGTCGACAGCAGCGGCAGCCGAAGCGTCACCAATGCTCTCGTAGTATTCTTTCAGCTGATAGCCGTCCATACCATTGTTCTTCTCATCATTATGACCAAAGGTGATGATGACATAGTCACCTGCCTCCACCTTACCCTTGGCAGTCTGCCACAGCTCGGTATAGCCTCCGCGTGAGTCGCGTCCGCCTTTGGCATAGTTTACAGAGGTCCAACCATTTGTGAGGAAGTTGCCGAAATACATTCCCCATCCACGTGTAACCGTTGCGCTCTCTTCGTAGGGAGCCATCGTTGAGTCGCCTAACGTATGTACTTTTTTAGCACTTACAGAAAGGGCGAGTCCGAAAAGAAGTGTCACTAACAGTGACCAGAAACTTAATTTTCTCATTGTTTTATTATTGTTTTTAGTTATGAATAATCGTATTGCGGGATGACCATGTCCCATGAATCACGGTGCAAAATTATAACGAAAGAAACAAGTATATGGGGGAAAAACGTGCCAACAGGGTACGAAAAAAGTGCCAAACGCCCAGTTTGACACTTTTCTACCACCTCATTGGGATTTTTTTACCACCTACTCGATTGCGAAAAACGGAATCACATTGTTGAGTCGAACACGAATCTCACAAATAAGGAAGCAAAAAGAATCCGTACAATTTGTGTAACCCATGGTTAAAAAATCTCACGAAGAAGGATTGTCGCGGTATTCGGACGGAGACACACCCAAAGAAGCCTTAAAGCACCTGCTGAAGTATTTCGGATCACTGAATCCACAATGCCAAGCGACATCAGAGATACTCTCGCCTGTAGTGCTCAGCAACGTACACGCTCGTTTGATGCGTGCCTCACGAAGGAAATCGGCAGGCGTAAGACCGACGATGGATTTCATCTTACGGTTAAGCCCTGACCGGCTGGTGGCGGCGGCGTCTGCCATGTCTCCTATATTTGCTTCAGCGTCATCGATATGCTGCTCCACATACTCCATTATACGACGCATGAAAGACTCCTCATCGGAAGACAATGACGATGTTACTGTCGCGACTTCATTTGCGGAATCAGAGTTTTCCAAGCTGTCACTCTCCTCTGACGAGTTTTCGCCACTACGGGAAATCAACTCAAGGTAAGCCTCAAGAGCCTCATGCCGCTGTTGTTTAATCTTCTTAATATATAGATATGTGTAGATTATTCCACCGACAACAGCCAGTATCAGCAGGATAATCAATAATTTACCATACCATGACTCCCAGAAAGTCGGCGTCACAATGATTGTCAACGTACGGTTGTTATCTACCCAAACCCCGTCGGCATTAGTTGAGCGAAGCGTTATATGATAGGTTCCAGGGTCCAAATCAACGAACGACACAGAGTGAGTGTGTCCAATATAGTTCCACTCGGTGGATTCGTCCATTTTGAACGCATAATTAACTTTTTTAGGATCACTGTAATCAAGTGCCGAGAAATACAATGTAATAGTTCGCTCATCAGGCTGAAGCACGACTTCATCCAAGTGGTTTACCGCATATTGAGGCTGCTTTCCTGAGAAAGAGACACCGGTCAGTACTATCGGAGGAACGAACAGACTCTTGCGAATCATACCGTTATCGATGGTAAAGGCACCATTACGCAAACCAAAGAGCCATCTGCCATCGGGCAGACGCATTGGGCGAGACTCAGCAAACTGGTATGAGTCGTGGAAGAAGTGCGCGTCAAAATAGCCACATCCCTTCCCCTTGATATTAAGAGTCATCAGCTGGTTACTACCCACCA
>JAZUMZ010000129.1:0-3668 GCA_045603885.1 Bacteroidaceae bacterium
GCTGAATTACATGCCAGTTTGTAGACTTGGATGTCTTGGTCATGGCAAGTTTAACCTCACCGTTCTCACCAACTTCAACTCCGTCAAGAACAACGGTTGAAGGACCGTCAGGATTGAAGTTTGTTGCATACCAGATAGGAATTTCACCTCCATAAGAACCTTCAGAAGTTGTAGCGGTCAAACTTACGCCTGTTGAGGTTTCTGTTGTAGGTTCTATTTTGTAACCTTCAGAATATGCATCATTACTTTGAACTGACAAGTCACCAGTGAATGCCTCAGAACCGAATCCGCGTCCAAATGTGAATGCAGCAGCTCCGTAAAGCTCAATCTTGTATGTTCCCTTAGCAAGTCCTGTTACGGTCTGATACATAACATCACCAGTATAGTCGCAACTGCCACGATAATATTCAACGGCGGCAACCTCGTCACCTGTATTTGTCTTTACCTTAGGACATGCCCAACCAACGTATGCGCCTTTTCCACCATCGATGTTTGTCCAGTTGTTTGCCTCAGTCAGTGCGCTGAACGAGCCAGTCATGTCGGTCTCAATGTAAATCTGCTTCTCTTCAACGGTTGAGGAAATAGTTACATTTGCAGCCGGCATAACGAATGTGTTACCTTCAGACAGGGCAATCTCAGCCTCGTCTGCGCCTGTAACCTTAACCTCTTTGAGGTCGTAACCGGCAGCCGGGGTTGCTGTAACGGTAACAGTAGCACCTTCACACGCCTGCTCGGCAGGGTCGGTTGTGATGGTAACATTCTCACCAGTTGTTGTGATTGTGTAAACCTTATCGAATGTCGCGGTTACAGTCACGTTGGCAGCAGGCATAACGAATGTGTTGTCATCAGCAACGGTCACGTCAACCTGCTGGTCTTGTGTGATAGTCTTCTCAGAATCGTCGGGATCCGGAACCTCAACCTGCTTGATATAATAGGCTGTAACAGTTTTGAGTGCATATCCCTCAGCAGGATTAGGTGTGATAGTCACCTTGTCGCCAAAGACAGCCTCTGTCACGTCTGTAGTAACGCTTCCGTTCTCAGTCTCAGCGACTGTGATGGTGTATTTACCTTGCTCACCGGTCTTCTCAAGGGTGATATAGTCGAGGTAAGAGGTTGAGTTGTAGCCGCGCTTCTCCACAAGAGCAATTCCGTTGCATGCGGGAATCTCAACATTCTCAAGCTCTTTCTCTATTGCTTCTGTACCTGCGTTTGCATAAACGAAACTTGAGCCAGTCTCCAACACATTTCCGGAAGCGTCGATGTAAGCGATAGCAATTTCCTCGTTTCCGCTTCTTCTTGCTTTACCTACGAGTGTAACCTTGTAGATACCACCTGCGATTGCCTCTTCTGTGTAGAAACGGGCACTGGCTGCATGTCCAAGAGCCGTACCGCCTGAGTAGGCAGCTCCAGTAGCTGAGGTAGCGGCAGCCTTGCTTGTCTTCATTCCCTCTATCTCATAGAAGTAGGATATGTCTGCATTGGCAGGCATGTAGTCAACATTCACTTGATTATCCACAGAGTTAACTTCTTTGCCGAACTCTTCTTCTGGAGTCTCGTACCAGCGGTCACCGCTCTTCACATACTTGTTCCAGTAAAGAGTTGTTGTCTCATCGTTGAAGAGTGTTCCCTCTGTGAGTATCTGCTGATCCTCATCGCCGATAAAAGCGGTCACCTTGTAGTCATAAGTGCCCTGCTCCTCGTAAGTGACAATAATTACAGTCGTTCCGTCCTCTGCAATGGTAGTAGTTGCAGTATTGTCAGATAGGTAGGTGTACTTCTTTGTCTTGTCATCGTTGTAGATGGCCTCTTTGTCTGTGGCCTGAAGAGAGATTGTCTTGCCTACAACGCCTGTGCGTGTGGAAGCCTCCTTGATTTCCTCGTCTCCGCACATCCACTTCACTGTGTAGTCAGCAGCCTTGGCTGTGTTCGGAGTCTCGGTAATCTTAATTTTTTTCAGAGTTGCTGTGTTTGTCCAGCTCGGACTTTTTCCGCCAAGACCTAAGGTGACAGTGGTGAATGAGCCGGCCTTGGCTGTAATGCCTGTGCCGGTCAGTTCATTGCCTTCGTCAATGTAGGTGTAGGACACCTCATTGGTCATCTGGTCAATTGTTACAGTGAAGGAATAAGTCCTGTCTCTGGTGTAACCTCCAGCAAGTGCTGTTGTGGTCTCACCGATTGTGGCGTCTGTTCTCCAGCTTGAGCCGAAGAAAGCGAACTTAACATCACCAAAGCTGATGTAGCCGTTGGTGCTGTTTGCTGTTCCTGTGGCGTTGCCTGGACTCCAAGTCACTTCCCAAGTAAGGATGGAGGTTGTGCTCTCTGGTGCAATGGTAAGTGAGCTTGCCACACCGTTAGTAACCTGAAGACCGACGGTTTTTGAAGCTCCACCTTTAGACCACTTTCCTTCGTCAGGACCTGTGTCAGTGGTTGCCCAAGGGCACTCTTCGCTGTCAATATCACGCTCATACAGCACGGTCTGAGCTGTGGCGACAGAGAATGAAGCCAACACCGCCATCATCAATAAAGCATAAAACTTTTTCATGTGTAGTGTTTTTGTTTCGTTAGTTATCTGTGCCGCGGCCTGCCTGCACAGTTTGTTTTCTCTCCCGTATTGTTGGGGTTCTGGATTCTTCGGAAACGCAAGCCGTCATTTGTATTCCAGTCTTAGTGGTAATACCGCTTCCGATTTAGTCATTCTCTTGCTTTTTTAAGGTTTTTAGTTAGAGTTTTTTAGTTAGTATTAAATTATCTATATCAGATTGTTTTTTATCAATAATTGTCTTAGCTCTTAGCTTGATATATTTCCTGTCTCAGATTTGTCGTATATCGTAAGCAATGTTACATTGGCCTCATCAACTTTAATCAAAATGGTATGACTTATTACCCTGGCTCCACCACTTTTACCTTTAACTTTGTCGGATATTACAAATCGAATCTTTCTGAGATGATTTCCGAGCTGTTTGCCAATCAGGGGATTCTCATTAATCTCATTTAAGAATCTTGCATAATCTTCCTTGATGGATTTATATTTCTTTCCAAATCGCTTTATTTGTTTGGCGAATTCAGGTGTACTTGTTACATTACAGTTCATTGATCAAATTCTCTGCGGGTATTCCTTGTAGTTTGCCTTCCTGCATAAGCTTTAATTCAGCAAATGCTCTGTCGATACTTTTGAGAGCATGTCTTTTTGCCACTGACATTTGTAACGTTGAATCCACGGATTTTAGAGGCTTGGAACGCACAATTTTAACAGGAGTGGTAAACACCTCTCCCGTATATATCACACCCTCATTAGAATTGTTTCTTACAAAAGTCTTCATAGCTCATAAAATATTAATAATAATTAATAACGTGTAAAGTTAGGAAAAAAAATATTGAGTAACAAGAAATGACGAGTTTTTTTTATCAACAAACCATTTTTTTTATTTTTTGCCTTGTTTTTCTCCATTTTTATTTGTCAATCAAATTTATTCCCACTCAATTGTGGCGGGCGGCTTGGAGGATATGTCGTAGCACACGCGGTTCACTCCCTTGACGTGGTTGATGATGTCGTTAGACACCTTTGCCATGAAGTCGTAGGGCAGGTGAGCCCAGTCGGCGGTCATGGCGTCGGTGCTGGTCACGGCACGCAACGCAACTGGGTGCTCGTAGGTGCGCTCGTCGCCCAT
>JAZUMZ010000130.1:0-8252 GCA_045603885.1 Bacteroidaceae bacterium
GCTCTCGGGAGCCGGGCAGATACTGCTTTTGTTCGTTCATGGAGCTTGACGACATTCTGAAGACCGGCTCCTTCGCTGTGTTTGACAACGCCGCATATATCGGCGGTATCTGCGCTCCCGGCTGCGCTGTTTACACCCGCAAGCAGATTGACCAGCTCACCGACTTCGTGAAACGCCCGCAGATCGGCGCCAAGGGCTTGGTTTACGCCCGCGTTCAGGAAGACGGCAGCGTGAAGTCGAGTGTAGATAAGTTCTACAGTCAGGAGGTGCTTCAACAGCTCAAAGAAAAGATGGGTGCCTCTGCCGGCGACCTTATCCTTATACTCAGCGGCGATGACGTGATGAAGACCCGCAAGCAGCTTTGCGAGCTTCGCCTGGAGATGGGCGAGCGACTCGGCCTTCGCGACAAGAACAAGTTCGCATTGCTGTGGGTGACCGAGTTCCCGATGTTCGAGTGGAGCGACGAGGAGCAGCGCCTTATGGCTATGCACCATCCTTTCACCCACCCTATGGACAGCGACATCGCGCTGTTGGACAGCGACCCGGCGGCAGTGCGTGCCGATGCCTACGACATGGTATGCAACGGTGTTGAGGTTGGCGGCGGATCAATCAGAATCCACGACCCTGAGCTTCAGGCCAAGATGTTTGAGATTTTAGGCTTTACTCCAGAGAAAGCCCAAGAGCAGTTCGGTTTCTTGATGAACGCCTTCAAATACGGCGCTCCGCCCCACGGAGGCCTAGCCTACGGTCTTGACCGCTGGGTGAGCCTCTTCGCCGGGCTCGACTCCATACGCGACTGCATCGCGTTCCCTAAAAACAACGCCGGCCGCGACGTGATGCTCGACGCTCCGTCGGCCATCGACCAGAAGCAGCTCGACGAGCTTCAGCTGAAGATTGTTGAGGGAGAAGATTGATGTGGGGATGACATCCCCACCAAAAGAAGAAGAAATCAAGCCAGCTGGCTTTGGCATACAACCTATGAAAGCCTGCCGATTCTGGCATATCACCAATCCTCAAGCTGTGCAGCACGCAGCAGCCGTCTCCACTCAGACGGCAGCGACTGGAGGTCATTCCAGCCTTGGTTGAGATAGTTCTCATCTCTGTCGATAAGGTCGTATTTCTGATGCGCGCGGAACTGCGGGTCGGTGTTTGCATTATATTCTGCAACGTTTGACGTGATCCGCAACGTGCGGTCCACGATAAGCCGTGTTCCTGAGGCAAAAATGCGGGTGATATAATACTGCGCGGCACTTGCTGAGCCAAGCGAATAGAACACCTTGTTGGCCGGGTCGAAAAGCGGGCTCTGTATCACTACTCCGTCGGTATCAACCTCGTATCTTGCTGTCTGAGAATTATAGATGACCGGAGTTATTCCGCATCTTGGTCCGTCCTTACCAACGAGAATATCGGGATATCCGTCGAAATTAACATCAGCATAGTGTATCGTCTTGGTTCGTGAATCACCATAGTTGTTGATATCCACATAACCGAGGTTGATGATTTGCATCGGTGATGTCTGGTCAAATATCGTCAGAATCACGTTGCCCTCATTGTCGTTGACGATAAATCCACGATGGTTTTGGATGGGGTTGGTTGAGTAAGCTTCGAGAGTTTGAAGCCCTCCCTGCGCAAAAGCCGCCGTAGAGCATGCGAGCATAACGGCTGCCAAAAGATTTTTTTTCATTATTTCGATATTTTTGTTATTGTTCAGTTTTTTTCAGACGATTCCGTGTGCCATCATGGCTTTTGCCACCTTCATGAATCCAGCTACATTGGCACCCTTGACATAATCAATATATCCGTCGGGACGACGTCCGTAAGTCACGCACTGCTCATGTATCGAGCTCATGATATAGTGAAGTTTGTCGTCCACTTCTTGGTTGCTCCAGCTCAGCCGCATAGAGTTCTGCGTCATCTCAAGTCCGCTTGTAGCCACACCTCCTGCGTTCACCGCCTTACCCGGTGCAAAAAGGATTTTCTCAGCAACAAAAAGCTCCGATGCCTCTGCCGTACATCCCATATTTGACACCTCAGCCACGCACAGCGGCTTGTTGGCAAGAATACAGTTGGCGTCTTCGAGGTTCAGTTCGTTCTGTGTGGCACACGGCAGGTAAATGTCTGCCTTCTGCTCCCAAGGACGTCTGCCCTCAAAGAAAGTTGAGCCTTCAAATTCTTGTGCATAAGGCTCACATATATCCTCTCCCGATGCCCTAAGCTCCAGCATGAACGCAATTTTGTCTTCATCCAGTCCATTCGGGTCGTAGATATATCCGTCGGGACCACTGATGGTTATCACCTTGGCTCCGAACTCGGTGGCTTTCTTAGCCGCTCCCCACGCCACGTTGCCGAATCCGCTGATTGCCACGGTCTTGCCTTTCAGTTCCTGTCCGTGAGTCGCAAGCATGTGATTAACAAAATAAATAGCTCCGTAGCCAGTTGCCTCAGGCCTGATGCGAGAGCCACCCCATTCGAGTCCTTTACCTGTGAGCACTCCTTGGAACTGGCGGGTAAGCTTCTTATATTGTCCGAAAAGGTAGCCTATCTCCCTTGCTCCCACTCCGATATCGCCTGCCGGCACATCCTCGTCGGGACCGATGTTCTTGTACAGCTCTGTCATGAAAGCCTGGCAGAAACGCATAATCTCATTGTCGCTCCTTCCACGAATCGAGAAGTCGCTTCCACCTTTACCACCTCCCATGGGAAGTGTGGTGAGCGCATTCTTGAAAGTCTGCTCGAATCCGAGGAATTTCAGAATAGAGAGGTTCACCGACTTATGGAAACGCAATCCTCCCTTATAGGGTCCGATGGCACTGTTGAACTGAACCCTGTAACCGATATTCACGTGAACCTCGCCTTTGTCGTCGACCCATGGCACGCGGAATGTGATGACTCTCTCCGGCTCCACAATCCTCTCCATGATTTTTGCCTTCTCAAATTCAGGATGGCGGTTATAGACATCCTCCACAGAGATCAGCACCTCCCTGACTGCCTGCAGATATTCTTGCTCACCCGGATGCTTTGCCTCCAGGTCGTTCATTATCTTTTCTACTTGCATATATTTTGCTTTTAAGGGCTGCTCCGCGAGAAGCAACCCTAATTAACATATTTCACACTATATGACTTTGATAGCCATCTCCGTCGTTAATAACGTCCAGGTCCGTGATGAGGTCCGTGGTGTGGTCCCCCGTGGTGGTGGTGATGTGGTGGAGGTCCTGGAGAATCCCAGTCGTACCATCCCCAGCAACTGGATGTAAGAAGTGCGATAGCCGATGCTGTGGCTACAACCGCAAGAATGTGTCTGAACTTTTTCATAATTATTTAAGATTATTTGGTTAATACATTTATTCCTTTAGTTTCACTTTTAAGTTTACTCTGCAAATGTATTGACTTTTTTTCAAATGCCAAAACAAAAGTGAGAATTTTTACCATCCGTAATAATATCTGTATGGACGATGATAATGTCTGTAATGATAGCGTGGTGGAGGTGGTGGAGGCGGAGTCGTCAGGATATCGATGGTGTCAACCACAGCCACGGGATCATAATAGCAGCTCGATACAGATCCGGCAAGTGTCATCAGGAGCACTGCGGCCATCAGGATTCTTTTCATTGTTTTCATAAGCTTTCAGTATTTTTAAGTTTGACATTTATAAGTTTTACGCTGCAAAGTTAGGGTTAAAAAATGTCATGTAAAAATAAAAAATCCTAAAGCTCAGGTATGTTTTCCCTACAATAATGGGAAAATCCCTTTGAACGCAATTTAGCCTTGAGTCTGTCCTCTTCCCACACGCACTCCAATCACTTTTTGAGGATTGCCGCTTTGGCAGTCTCTGCCAGCACTTTCGCCCCTTTGTCGTTAGGATGGATTTTGTCACTTGTGAATAAATCCTCCGACTCAGATGTAGGGGTGTGGAAATCTATAATCTCCAATCCGTTTTTCTTAGCCACCCGGTCTATAATCGGAATTATCTCACCTGTGATTACACTCTCTCGGATGTTCCACTGCACCTTCCATGCCTTTGCCGGGTAGCCGATTAGAATTCTCGGGTTTGCCGGCAATGCTTTCAGTTCGTTAATCATCTTCTGCAAGTCACGCTCAAATTGCGCCGCATTCCAATTCTCGTTTTTGCTGTCGTTGGTTCCGAGCTTGATGATTACGATATTCGGATTGAACGCCTTGCAGTCTTTCCATGCATATTCCACCATGTAAGGTCTGTCTCCCGTAGATAGTAATGTACGTCCTCCGAGTCCATAGTTACGCACATGATAGCCGCTTCCAAGCATGTTCTGCAGCTGTGCCGGGAATCCGCGCTTGTCGCTGCGGTCAATTCCTGTTCCAAACGTGATACTGTTGCCCACACATGCCACCCTGACCGCATCCTTCTTCCTCGACGGCAATAATTTCAGCCAGTGGGCAAGCGACTCCTGCATCTCCTCGTAGAATGGGAAATTCTTTCCCCACCCATGCCCCCCATAAGGGTAGATATGCATGGATGCAAAAATATGTTGCTTTCTCAAAGCCGTGTAATATGCGACTCCGTTGGTCAGCACCGGCACCGCTCCATCGTCGTCGGCCATAAAGAGGATAGCCGGAGGAGTGCGGTGACGCACCACCTGCTTGTCGTTAGAGAACTCCTTGATCAGGTCTTTGTTTTCCTGTCCTGCTCCGAGAAAATTCTCGCATGAACCCTTATGTGTGACATTTTTATCCATGCTGATGACCGGGTAGAACAAAATCTGGAAGTCGGGTCTCCACTCAAAGTCAGCGTGAGTCGCCACGGTTGACGCAAGGTGCCCGCCAGCGGAAAATCCCATAATTCCCACATCGTAAGGGTTTATATTCCACACATCGGCACTGTCGCGTACAGTGATGAAAGCCCTCTTGGCATCTGCGAGTGGTATTGTGCGGTCACCCTTTGGCATACGGTATTTAAGCACAAAGAACGCAATTCCTTTATCGTTGAAATAGGGTGCCCAGTCGTGTCCCTCCTTTTCCATGGAGAGATGGCTGTAACCTCCACCCGGACAGCAGATGACAGCACGTCCGCTGGCTATGCTGTCGGCGGGTAGATAGCAGAACAGAACCGATCCGCCGTCATCAGAATTATTCAGGTTAAATTTTCTCTGCGCTGACGCACTGACAGATATTGTCAGCACCATTAAGAATAACAGGTGTCTCATTTATATTCTTTATTTTAATAAACAATGATTTTAGGGTTGGTGTTCAGCCCGGAGGGCACGATGGACCAGGCATCATACTTATTCTTCTTATAGTTGAGGTCCACCACATTGATTTCCTTGAAAATCCTCCACTCCTTTCCTTCTCGGTCCATCTGAGCGATTCGGTTGGCAGGCAGGTTGGTCACATAGATGTCAATCTTGTTTTTTCCCGCGACAAGTTTATCGGTAATGTCACAACGGTATGGCACAGAGAACAGTGTGGCAACCTCTTGCCCGTTGACCACCACCCTTGCTGACTCACGAACGTCGCCAAGGTCGAGCACATAGCTGTCGTCCTCACTTTTTTTCAGTTTCAGCACAGTGGAGTATAGTCCTGTAGCCATAGTCTGGTTCAGGTCGTCATTGCCCAGTTCTGTCCAAGCCTTTGCCTCTACCATCTTAAATACCCCTTTTATCGGTTTGGGAGCCGCCTCAGGGAATGTGAGAGTCCACTTTTTCAAATCCAGTGTGCTTATGGGCTTCTCATAGTAGAAATACCTTTGACCTATTCCGCTTGCCCCGTCGAACGTACGGAGTATGATGCTCTCTCCCGACGCCAGCTGAATCCGGACTTTCCCGTCCTCAATCTGCGCCTTACCGATTTCTCCTGTCATCGGGTTATAGAGAACCGCATCCTTGAAGTCCACTCCCAGCTTGACCATGTCATCGACATCTCGTCCCTGAAGGTTGGATATGAAATAATGGTAACCAGTTCCATTACTCCGGCGTAAACAACTCAGTCCCTGCTCGTTGCGCATTGACTCGCGCCGTCCCTCGCAAACCGCAAGCGCCGCATCATAGTCAGAGGCGAGTTTGCTGCACGCTTTCAACTCGCTGAGTACTTTCATAAACTCCACCTGCTCGCCTTTTATCCTGCGTCCCTCGCCGGGAACTCCTTGTGGATAGCCGGCCACAAACACGACTCTCACTCCCTCTTTTGCCAGGTTGAGCAAGTGTTGCAGGGTCTGCAAGGGCATGAATGTCACCTCGGGCACGAGAATGGCGTCATATTTCGTGCCTGCGACAGTCACCACCTTTCCGTCCTGCTGGCTTGCGGTGTTGACATATCTGTCGCTTATATAATCCACGTCGTATCCGCCCTTTATTATGGTTTGTATGGCCTTCACAAACTTGGGCGCCTTCTTCTCCATGCCATGTATGGCAAATTGTACGACTGTGCCGGGCTGGTCATAAATCATGTCGTGGAACGGGAGATAGACAAGGAAGTCGTTGTCGGGCTTACCCCATTGCAGGAATGACTGACATCTCTGAATATACTGTGAGAAAGCCGGCATTGCGTTCCACTGCGGGTTTGCCGGTGTCATATCGACCGACGCATAGAATCTCCATCCCGGCCACGGCGCATCCTTGGGGCTATAGCATGAGCCATGGAAGAACACGTGGTTGATTCCCGCCACGAACATCAAGTCGATGTCGGGCTTGCACTGGCTCAGCGATGTCCTGAAATGCTCTGTCAGCCATGTGAACGTCTCGCTTGACGTAAACTGCTTTCCTGAGATATGCGCCCCCGACGAGGCATATTTCATCATGGATATCTCTGAGTCGTTTTTCTTAGTGAATCCCGGGTCTGTTCGCAGCCCCTTGATTCCAAACTCAGACAGCCCGAATCCCTCGCACTCAGGAATATCCACCGCCGCATAGAGGTCGATGAGGTTCGCCGGGCTTCCATGTGCTTGATTTCTGGTAATCGCTCCGTTCTTGTGCGCCCAGTTGGTCCATTGCTCGGTGAAGTTCTCAAGGAGCAGGTCGCTGAGGGTTTCCCTGTAATCGCTAATCACGCGCTTGGCCTCGTCGGTGCGCTCTTTCTCATCCATTACAAATAGGTCCAGCTTGTCTTGAAAGCGGTATCCGCGTCTGGCCTCAAACTCCTCAAGGAAGTTAGGTGTCCAGTCGGCACCATATACCTCATATGAATCGTTAAAGAAAGTATGTGGGAACGGTGTATGGTATCTAAGGAAAGCGGTATCGAAACCAGCGAGATAGCTTCTGACCGCCTCGTGGTCAAAATGGTCTATGACATATCCCTCGCCTCCCGGAGCCGCTCTCTTGACCATTTGCTGAGTCCTTCCGACAAAAAGTACGATAAGCTTGCGGTTTTTTCCGTTAACAGCCGCCGGAATCTTCACGAATATCTGGCCGTGGTTGTTGGTTGCCACCTTAGTGAGATCCACAGGGATTGCCCCCGGCTCAAAACACATCACACATCCGATTTCCGGTTTCTGTTTCTGTTTCTTGTCCTTGCACGTAATCTCAAGAACCACAGAAGCGGTATCCACGTCGTATTTCTCAATAATCATCTTGCAGGCAGCCTGTGAGAGGGGCACGTCAGGACCTCCAAAAGGCCATCCTGTTCCGGTTGCCATGTTTGTCTCGACAGCAAGCTCGGCGCCCTTCTCTATCGTGTAGCGCAGCATCTTCATCCAATCTCCTCCGAGAAATGGTTTCTCGTTGGCCTCATTTCCCTGTACACCATATAGCGGTGTTATCTCCACTCCACCTATACCTGCTTTCTCATATTCCTCAAGGTTATAATCCAGTCCTTTCTCATCCACGGCCGATCCAAGCCACCACCAACGTGTGTAGGGTTTTGCCTCTTGTGGAATCTCTATCCACTCACCACTTTGGGCTTTCATGCCCAAGGGAAGCATCGTCAGCAATACAGCCGCAAAAAACTTATAATTCATATTATTCAGTGTTATTTTATTGGTTATTTTGTTAGACATATGGGGCTTATTAGCCCCATGAGACCTATGAGACCTATAAGCCCCATAAGACCCATGATACCTATGAGGCCTATAAGCCACTCCTAAAGCCTGCGCATCAAAACTCTTGCAAAAATACGAAAAAACCTTGAAAATACAAAATTCTGTTGAAGCGATTTGGCCATTTCACTATTATTTACTAATTTTGACAAAATTTACAAAACACCTAATTTATGAAAAGATTCCTATTGTTTGCGGCAATATGCTTTTTGCCGTCAATATTATTGGCTCAGCCTATCACCCGTGAGCAG
>JAZUMZ010000131.1:0-6738 GCA_045603885.1 Bacteroidaceae bacterium
CTCGCTTTATGCATACGGCAAATTGCGGTTGAACGTTCATAAATAGTATGGGTTTTCGCCGCATCGTAGTTCTCTCCCTGGCACCAGGCGCATCCGCTCGCGACCTCGCAGTCTATACACTCCTGCGGTGACTGGGTGAGACGGTCGAGGGTAAGGAACGGACGCAGCAGGTTCCGGTTGATACCGTCACGCACGTTGCCGATGATTATCGGCTTCTTGCTCCTGAGCGAATAGGCGGCGAAGCGGGTGCAGGGATAGAAGTTGCCGGCCGCGTCGATGGAGAGCATCTTGCCTGCTCCGCACCAGTTCTGGTTCTCCAACACCTTGTCCATAGGCTTGCCGATGCTCTCGGAATAGAACGAGCAGGCGTAGTCCTTGTACCAGCCTCCGTCGATGATGTCGTCGGCGAGCCCCATCAGCTGCTCCTCAAACAGTTTGTCGTCGCCCTCCCGCCACACGTCCTCGAAGACAACGTTGATGTTCACCTCGTGGATTCCGAGGCCGTAGAGGTGAAGGACGCTCTCGCGGATATATGGGATGTCCGCGCTACTGATTGTAACCTTGGTCCCTCCGTTAGGGAACTGCTCTAACCACAGGGGTATGTTGCGTACCACGTCCTCGTATGAGCCTCGCTCTTCCTCAGGCTTGGGCATTATGCCACGTTCCATCTCCGGGGTCTTCCATATACGGTTCAGGTCGTGCTTCCTTTTCGTGCCGTCTATGGTGACTCCTATGCTCAGGTGCGACATGTTCTTCTTTATGAAAGCCTGAACCTTTTCCGTGTGGTAGTTAATCCCGTTCGTGGAGAAAGAGAAGCGGTAGGAGTTGAACCAGTGATGATTGAGCCGGAATAGCTCCTTCTTGATGTAGTCGCATATCTGGTCGATAAGGTCTATCTCAAGGAACGGTTCACCACCGATAAAGTCCCACACAACGCTCTCCTCCCTGAACTCATCCTCATTGCCGAGGATATAGTCTATGGCCTGCCTGGCTATCTCGAAGGTCATACGCTCCTTAGAGTTCTTACCTACGAGATAGCAGTACTTACAGGCAAGCTGGCAGTCCTTGGTGACTATGAACGTGATATTCTTAGCTGAATAAGATTGCCATCTGCGGTCTGTTTCTTTTATTGTCATTATTTAAATCTCAAACTCCAGCCTGCATTATTTACACCTTGACATGTTCCGGAACAAGTAGTATAACAAGAATTGTAACAGCTTCCATTACAACTATTCGTACAATCTTTCATGCAAGCATAAGTGCAACCGTCATAACAACCTAAGCAGCGTCCTGCACAACTACCTGAACAAGTATACTGACATCCATATTGGCATCCCATCGGACTACGCTGTGCCGCCTTTACAATTCCAGGAGCACTAGCGAGCATCACCGCTCCTAAAATCGGTAATGCACCTTTAGCAGCTTTCTTGAAGAACTCACGTCTTGACTGGAGTTCCTCATTGTTTTTATTCTTTTTCATAGCGATAAAGTTTCTGCTGCGCACCCCGATTCAGCGGTTAAAGATTCGGCATGAAAAAGACGTGGGAGTCTCTACTCTCGCTCATCCCGTATCTGGGCTCTCGCATTGCCTTGTCAGAGGATAAGCAACTCGAGTCAGCCCACGCCGACGGATATTATACATAGAGAGTCCACACTACAACTATAGAAACACAAAATGCATATTAATATAGCCAATATGTGCGAACGGGGTATAATACACCCAACGCAGACGTTCCGGTTGCGTTTCTTCTCTGACTTGAATTTGCGAGATTCAGATACAGAAGATAACGTTCGTAAACGTCTTTTACCTATAAATTTTACCCACTCACCCTGATTGGGCTGAATGAGTCACCTGCAAAATTACATTTTTTTTTGTAACAAACAAAATTTCAGTTGTTTTTTTTAGTTGTTTTTCCATAATTTTGTATCTTCGCAAAAAAATATGTTATGAGTGCATTTACAAACAAGGGAAACGAGTGGTTCATGGAATCACTGAGAACTGAATACATTGACAAGTCAGGACTAATCGCAGTTGTAAACTCAACTTTATTTACGGAAAACCGCTATAGTTGCGTGACACGCTGCCGACGGTTCGGATAGTCAATGGCTGCAAAGATGCTCTGTGCCTACTACGACAAGTCATGCGACTCAAGGGAGCTGTTCTCAAATCTGAATATCGCGTCTGACCCATCGTTTGAGGAACACCTTAACAAATACCCTGTGATTTATCTGGACATCACAAGTTTCATAACACGTTATAAGGATGCCACAATAATAAACCATATTGACAAGGACATCAGACATTCATGAGGCATATCCCGACGTGCCGTTGAAAGAAGGGGATGACCTAATGGACTTGCTGTCGCGCATTGCTGACAACACAGGCGAGAAATTCATATTTATAATTGACGAATGGGATGCCATCTGCCGCGAGTTCACACCTGAGACTTCTGCCATGGACAGCTACCTCAACTGGCTGAGACGTATGTTTAAAAGTTCTGATGGCCTGACGGTATTCGCCGGGGTCTATATGACTGGCATCTTGCCTGTTAAGAAATTCAGGACTCAGTCGGCGCTGAACAACTTCACCGAGTACTCCGTTGTCTCGCCAAGACAAATGGACAGTTTCTTCGGATTCACGAAAGACGAGGTGAGGATGTTGGCCGAGAAGCATGGTATGAGTTTCGACGAGCTGGAGAAGTGGTATGACGGCTACCAAATCGGCGGGCAGAAGTATATGTTCAACCCCAACTCCGTTATACAGGCTATAAACAGCAAATGGTGTGAGAGCTACTGGGGACGGACAGGCGCCATAGACTCCATTTCTGATTATATACATCTCAACTACGAGGGCCTTCGCGACGACATCATATTCATGCTCGCCGGAGGGCGGTGTAGCGTAAAACCATCAAAATTCCAGAATGATCTCTCAGAGATTAAAAGCCGGGATGACGTTCTGATCGTGCTGATACACCTTGGCTACCTGTCGTACGACAGGGTTGAGATGGAGTGTTTCATCCCCAATTTGGAGGTGTGCGAGGAAATGGAAAATGCCATAGAAGAGAATAACTGGACAGAGGTAATCAAGGCTTTGCGCAAGTCTGACCGTCTGCTCAAGGACACGCTGGCAGGCAACGAGATTGCCGTGGCAGAGGGACTTGAGGAAATACATGATGACAAAGCTGCACACCTGCAAAATCGAGAAAGCATAGCAGTTAACTTCATTAATTTCAGAAGAAAACTTTCAAAAAAAGCAAAAATTATTTGGAGTTTAAACAAATACCTTGTATCTTTGCACACGGAATGGGGTATTAGCTCATCTGGCTAGAGCGTTTGACTGGCAGTCAAAAGGTGGCAGGTTCGAGTCCTGTATACTCCACTACAACATTAAAAGCTCCGAAGTGTTCGCTTCGGAGCTTTTAATAATTATATGTTTATCAATATTTTAGCGTAGCCCTACTTCGTCTCCTTAATCAGGGCCACCGATGCTGCTCCAGCAAAGAGTAGAACTCCGGCAAGCATAAGCATGTTCACCTCAGAAGGAAGATGACCTGGTGTGGTAAAGAATCCGAGTACGATACCACCAAGCGAAGCAGCCACAATCTGAGGTATGCAGATTGTGCCATTGAACAAGCCCAGATATGTTCCGATATGTCCGCCTTTTATAGCATTAGTCACTATCGTAAACGGTAGAGCCAACATGGCGGCCCAGGCACAGCCTATCAGGGCATAGCTCACAAAGAACAAATACTGATTGTGCATAAACCCGGTGGATATAAAACCAATGCCGCCCAATATCAAGCTCAGGCTATAGATAAACTTGCGGTTTTTGAACATCGGAATGACAACAGCCCATAGCACAGAGCCGATGGCCTGGACTGCGAAAAGGATTCCAACCCAGTCGCCCGCATCCTGATACTGAGGCGACTTCACGTCAAGCATCACAGACGACACGCCATCCACCACTTTCTCTATCGTGGGAGCGTCGAACGCCTGATGAGCCACCGTGCCGTTAGTATAAGTCCACATGTACATAAACGCGGCCCAGCAGAAAAATTGCACCAACCCCACAGTCCAGAACTGCGACGGTGCCTTCTTAAGCAACACTGCGACATTTCCGCTTTCTTTCTCCCCCTCATTATTCACCTGGGAAGGATGATACTGCTCATACTCATGAGGCGGATACTCTTTCACTTTAATCGTAGTGTAGATAACGCAAAGAATCAAGATAGCGGCACCGATATAGAAAGAATAAATCACAGAATCGGGAATCACCCCCTCTGGAGCCACATTGCTGATACCGATAGCGGCAAAAAGGAACGGGAAAACATATCCGGCAAGACTGCCCGCATTGCACAGGAAACTCTGAATGCTGTATGCCAAACCTTTCTGCTCCTCGTTGACATTGTCGCCCACAAGCATCTTGAACGGCTGCATTGCTATGTTGATACTTGTGTCGAGCAACATGAGAGAGACAGCTCCGAAAATCATAGCCGTGGACACTGCCATGCCGAACGATCCGGCATTTGGCAGCAGACACATGACAGCCACCGCTATGAGCGCGCCGACAAAGAGGTAAGGGATGCGTCGGCCGAAGCGGTTCCAAGTGCGATCGGACAAGGAGCCGATTATAGGCTGCACCACCAGCCCCATGAGAGGCGGCAGAATCCAGAAGAAACTCAGGCTGTGAGGGTCTGCTCCAAGCGTGGAGAAAATGCGGCTTATGTTTGCGCTTTGCAGGGCGTATGCAATTTGTACGCCGAAAAAGCCGAAACTCAAATTGAAAAGTTTTGAGAATGACTGGTTAGGAATCTTCATATCTTATCTGTCTTTTGTTCAATTATTTGCTATATAGTTTATTACCGCTACGACATCGGTGATATTTACGGATCCGTCACCGTCAACATCGGCTTTGGCACAGTTCTCAATACCTGCAATATGGTTTATAACCGCCACGACATCTGAGATATTCACGACATCGTCGCCACTCACGTCGGCGTGATAGAATGCTGCGGTGGAAGTATCCTCCTCAACGAGATACTTGGCACCATCCTTATTCTGTGTAATGACAAAGAACTTGTCTTGAGACACTTTTGTCACATCCACGGTCTGAGGGTTGCCTCCTGTACCAGTTGAGAACACCAGGTTCACATAATAGTCATCGGAATTGACATCAATTATCTGTTTGTACCATGTTTTTCCCCTCACAACCTGGGTGTCGGTTATCTGCTTGCCGGGCCAGTTGCCGTTGAGCTGGGTGTTGTCGTTAGAATCCCAGATATAATAGTTCATACGAGACCATGACAAATCATCGCGGGAAAAGACCGTGATTTGATAAGGAGTGAAGTCTGACGATTGAGCCTGCTCTTCCTCTATCTGCCTCTCTATTTCAGCCCACTGCTGAGTGAGGTTGTTGGATAAGTAATAGATATATCCTTTACCTTCGGTAATTTTGGTATATCCAGCCGGAGCTGTGTACACCTCCGGTGTCAATCCCACCACACAGATGAGAGTGCCGGTCGCTCCGCTGGTCTGAAGGGCATAATAAGCATTCTCACTTGCAAGTTGACGGTATGACGACTGGCTATGTATTCCTGCCAGTTTGCGGGCCTTGATCATGCGCTTAAGATCTCCTTTACATTTATTCCAGTGCTTGAGGAACACACAAGGAGTACCAGGCATGGCAAGCATATATGCGTTAGCAGCGAGCGTGTCGGACTTGATTGGGTCTTGCTCAGAGTTTGCGCGGCGTTCTGTGTCGTGGTTCTCAACAAAAGTGACAGCCCACCGTTTGTAATCGTTATCCGACGCAAGAGGTTTTGCGGAGGTTCCTTTTTCTGCCGGCGAGAGTTTTGACCACTCACTTTCTTTTATCGCGTCGCGGATGCTGTAGCGAAACTGAAAATCGAATGCAGCCGATGTGGGGGTCCCGTCAACCTTAGTACCGTTAACCCAGTTCTTAATCACCACAGAGTTGTCCCAGCATTCGCCAACAGAGTAGGTTGGTTTGGCCTGAGTGTTGTAAATAGCCGTAAACTCAGGCGAATAGCCTTTCACCATGTCATAGCGGAAGCCGATATATCCCAAGTCATTGAGCAAGAAGTCGAGATAGGCTTTCACTGACTTCTGAACATTAGCGGACTTATGGTCAAGGTCTCGTCCCCCATCCCACCCCGTGCCGGTATCGTTATTCTCAGACAGCGAGTAGCCGTTGGAGGTAGCCCACTTGAGCGCGGCCCCACCGTCATCATCCTTGCAGATGTCGGTGGAAAACATCTGATAAGTGTTGCCTTTGTAGGTCTCCTTGGGAAAGTCCACCCAGTTGGACACATTGCCACGGTGGTTTACAACCACATCGGCAATAACGCCGGTTCCTTTTGCCGACAACGTCGATATGAGACTTCGCAGTTCTGCCTCGGTGCCGAAACTGCTCTCCTGACGGAAATAATACACAGGCATATAGCCCATGTTGTCACGGCTGTCACAATATCCCGACTGGGGAATCCAAATCAAGTCAAAATATTCTGAAAGCTCGTCAGACTGACGTTCCAGATTCGTCCACCTCGTGGCGGAATAGCTGTCCCAATAAAATCCCTGGAGCATTACACCCTGATAGTTCTCCGGCCATCCTTGAGAATAGCTGTTGAAAGGGAAAAGAAGCAGCAAAGGCAATAAGATGCGGTTCATGGTGAGAATAATAAAAAAGATTTCTTAAAAGTCGGAGGGCCAAGCGGTCTT
>JAZUMZ010000132.1:0-4844 GCA_045603885.1 Bacteroidaceae bacterium
TTTTTTTATAAATGCAAATTTTTTTTTGTGATTTTTTAATGATGTTATGTTATGGAACCCTTTCAGGGTTGTAGCGGTATGGTTCCTTTTATTGAAAAGCTATGGTAAATCGACAGAGAAGGATTTCAGCTCCTTGTATAAGCGCTGTACAGGAAGCCCCATGACGTTGAAATAAGAACCTTGGAGAGAGTTCACCCCTACAAACCCGATCCACTCCTGAATGCCGTAAGCCCCGGCCTTGTCGAACGGCTTGTAGTTGTCAACATAATAGCATATTTCGCTATCGGTAAGTTCATCAAACGAAACAATGCTTGTAACCGCAAACGACTTCTGTTTTGATTTAGTCAGTATTGTGACAGCCGTAATAACCTCATGTGTCCTTCCCGAGAGCATATTAAGCATGTCAATGGCATCCTGCCTGTCCTCAGGTTTACCCATCACCACACCAACGCCATCGTTAGCAGGCAGATAGACTATGGTATCGGCAGTGATAAGAAGATCGTCGTCAGTAATGAGAGATTTGTATGCCTCTGCTTTCTTTTTTGATATGAACAACGGGATTTCTTCCCCCACAAGCGTATCGGGATATGACTCGTCGATGCCGGACAAGGTTTTGACCGTAAATTCGAGTCCTAAGCCAGCGAGGAGTTCCTTCCGCCGAGGAGAGTTTGAAGCCAAAATTATAGACATGATAAAGTGAAAAGTGAAGAGTGAAGAGTGAAAAGTGAAAAGTGATATTTACCAGCCGAATGCAGTGGAGTCGCTCATCCATTTGTGCTGCGCCTTGAGCACTTGCTCGATGATGTCGCGAGCAACTCCCTCACCTCCTATAACAGGTGAGATATATTTTGCAATCGCCTTAATCTCCGGTGCGGCATCAGCAGGACAGCATGGCAATCCACACTCTACCATAATCTCGTAATCAGGAATATCGTCACCGACAAAAATAATCTGGTCGTCAGTCAGTGCGTATTTTTCTTTTAGAGCTTGGTATGCTCCTATCTTCACTTGCGCACCGAGTATAATCTCTTTGATACCCAGCCCCTCATAGCGCTTCCTTAAGGACTGAGTCTTCGCACCAGAGATAATCGCGATAATCAATCCGCATTTCACAGCATGCTGCAAAGCGTATCCATCTTTTATATTGACGGTTCTGAGCGGGTCACCCTCGGGATGGAGCGTTATTGTCTGTCGGCTAAGTACTCCGTCAACATCAAAAAACACAGCCTTTATCTTGTCAAGGTTCGAATTTATCATAAGAAGTGTATAGTTTTAGTTCTTAGTTTATATTGGCAATTCTTTGTATTGACTCAGAGAGCAAGGAGTAGATCTCGGCAAATTGTGGATAATTCAATTTCTCAAGCAATCTGAGATGGGCATCCATGACATTACGGTCATTTCTGACAGCAGGTCCTGTCTGAGCCTGCTTAGGTGAGAGGATATTGAGCTTGGCATTAGTCTCATTGACGAGTGGCAGCATAACGTTGAACGGAATTCCATTGTCGTTAAGAATTTTCTCCGCTACCGCCTGGCAGTGGTTTGCAAAGTTGCAGCAGAACACAGCGGCAAGATGCAATAGTTTCCGCTTGTCACTGTCAAGCTCAATCACGTTACCAGATATAGATTCAGACAACTTTTTGATTATAAATGTGTCATCATCATATTTTGCCTCGACAAAGACAGGAACCTCAGAGAAATCCACAATTCTCTGCTTAGAGAATGTCTGCATGGGGTAGATCACCCCTCTCCTGCCCTTTTCTATTATATCCATAGGAATTGTGCCAGCGGTATGGACAATCAGAGCATCAGACAAGAATGTTCTCAGCCGGGAAGCCACAGGCTTCAGAACCTGATCCTTGACAGCAACAATATAGATATCCGCATCACGTGGCAGTTCCTCAATCTCAACCACCGCTTTGGCCTCAAGCTTATCTGCCAGCAACGACGCCGACGATTTTGTCCTGCTGAACACCGCTATCACCTCATGTCCTGCCTTTTTAACGGCTACGGCCATGCTGCTTGCGAGATTTCCGGCTCCTACAAATACTACTTTCACCTAGTTGTCACTTAAAATTTATTAATTGTCACGGCTTCCCATTTGAGCTTATCCTCGTCTTGCAGCTTTCTCTCCACCGCCGGGTAGCCGAAGGCAATCACGCACTCGGCTTGATATTCCTGTGGATAACCGAGAATATCCCTAAGAATATCATCAGCAGGAGTTCCATCGGCCTGTCCTCTAAGACGTATCTGCGCCCAGCAACTACCCAGCCCCAACTCAGTAGCCTGATATTGCATAGACACCGCCGCTATGGCCGCATCCTCGACCCACACATCGGTCTCCTCTGTGTTCATAAGCACCACCACGGCGAGAGGCGCGTGAGCCACGAACTCAGCCCCCATGGACTTGGAGTCGGCAATTTGCCGCAGCAGATTTTTGTCGTCCACGACGATGAATCGCCATGCCCTTGTAGATTTAGAGGTGGGAGCCATAAGAGCCGCTCTCAGAATAGCCTGTGTCTGCTCCGGCTCAAGCTCCTGCTCTGTAAATGTTCTTATACTTCTTCTTTTTTGAACGATGTCCTTGAATTCCATATAAGGGTACTTCTATAGATTAGTTTTTATTATCTCTCGGGTTCTCTATATAAACAAAAAAGGATTACCGTCAAAATATGCAATAATCCTTTTCTTTTTATATTACTCTTATTATCTTATTCTCTCCAGAGACCTGACAAGTTTCTCATCTCTCTTAATGCCTTTATATGCCAAGACACACAATATCACAGAAACAAGTGGATAGACCGCAATCAGCTTCAGTTGGAACTGTGCGTCGAAAGAGCTTCCCACCTCATTCAGTTTCTGTTGGTAAAGCCATGCATAAAAAGCGTAAGCGGCTATATATCCCACGAGCAAAAGCATATTGAACATGGTCAGCCTCATTTGCAACACCCTCTTGTTAAAAATAAAAATGGTAAAGAGTGCTATGAGAACGACAGCGATTTGTATCACTCCAAGTGCCCAGGGTCCCGACGACGTAATTTTGTCGTAAGGCTGCCCGAACGCTTTAAATCCGAAGTTAGAGAACTCAGCGACAGGCTCTCCACCAGAATTATAAAGTCCGACCTGTGAGCAGAGTGAGACGACGCACAATATCACTACTATCAGCAGATAAAGTGTTTGTAATCTCTGTATCATAGTAACTTAAATTAAGGGTACTTCTATAAATCAGTATATGTTCTCCGCTGTCTGCTTTGCAGGGTTACGATAATAAATTTTACCATCCACAAACTCTTGAGTAGCAATGAGAGTGGGTTTCGGCAATCTTTCGTAATATCTTGATATCTGGATTTGCTCGTCGTTCTCAAACATTTCCTCAAGAGCGTCGTTGCTGGTTGAGAACTCTTGCAGTTTCTTTGAGATTTCCTCCTTCATTGCAGTGGAGATCTGGTTAGCCCTCTTTCCGATGATAGCCACAGTCTCATAAATGTTTCCAGTCTCTTTTGACAGGTCATTGAGATTTCTTGTGATGGTCGAGAGTGGTGCAGATGTTTTTTTGAAGTCCATAATTGTTTTATTTTTTGGGTTATTGTTTTTTTTAGTTGTTATGGAACCCTTTTAGGGTTCGTGTATATTTTGGGTTCTAGTCCCCGGGTAAACTGCGCTTTGCTTGTTAACCCGGGGTTACTAATATTAAACCTTTTCAGGGTTTGGTTATTGGCTCCAACTTTCAGGGGTTTGGTATTATTTTTCTCTCACTCCCCGGGTAAACTGCGCTTTGCTTGTTAACCCGGGGTTACTAACATTAAACCCTTTCAGGGTTTGGTTATTGACCCCAACTTTCAGGGTTTTGTTGTCAACCTCGGTTAATTGATATATAAGTTTTGTCAGGCACCGACTTTTGCTGTGGCGTGCATGAATATTCTCTCAGCCTCGTCGAGATACTTGCTTTCGGGGAACTCGTTTTTGAAGCCGTAGTACTCATCAATGGTGTTTTGGAAACGTTCTTTCTCCTTGGAAGCGACACTGTTTTGCGCCAGTTTGAATTTAGCCCTAAGAATGAGGATTGAGAGATCCTCCTTCAGTTTGGTGTAAGGGAACGTCTTTATGGCGTTCTCTGCAGTTATGATGCAAGCCTCATAGTTGTTACCTCCTGCAAGGCAGTTTCCCGCATATGTTCCAAGGTCAAAATACAGTTTTGCCGCATCGTACTCTTTTTTAGCGAGCCTGTCTTGCAGCGCATAAATCATATTGTTGATCTCATCCTTTCTTTTAGAGTAAGGATAAATTTCGACATACTCCTGAAGTGAGTTAATCGCCGCATATGTAGGTGTCTGGTCAAGTCTCGAGTCGGGTGACTGCAGGAACGACGCTTTTCCGCTATAAAACCTCGCCAACTCAGTGTAAATACCTTTGGGATAGGTCTTGTAGTATCTGTCGAAATAAACCACAGCAGTCTCGTAATCTTTCAGTTTGAAATAGCACATGCCGTTCATAAAGAGGCATTCCTCTGCTTTGTCAGTACCTTTGAAAGGATGGATAAGGTCAGCCAACAACTGATATGCCTTGGTATAGTGACCAGCCGCATAACACTGTTTTGCCGCCTCGTACTTATATTCCACATCGGCGGTTTTATACAGAGAGTTATATTCGGTTGAGCACGATGCCATGAAAGCAATTGCCAAAACTGTTGCGATATTTCTGATATTAATATTCATGATAAACATTACTTTCAATGAGTGTAAAACACAAATCAATTTGCAAAATTACAAAAAAAATCGGAGACTAACGAATTAAAAATATAATAATTAGAACATTTTTTGCAGTTTTTATCTTTTTTTTAATAAAAA
>JAZUMZ010000133.1:0-8999 GCA_045603885.1 Bacteroidaceae bacterium
TTCTTCTTGCCTTACCAACTCCTGCACAGGCACTTCAAGCGCATTGGCTATTGCAATAAGGGCTTCAAGGCTTGGCTGGGTGGTGTTGGTGACCCATTTGGACACTGTAGCAGGATCCTTGCCGAGTTTGTCGGACAGCCACTTGTTGTTAAGGTCACGTTCAGCGAGAACGACTCTTATACGATTTAATTTTGCCATAACAGATTTCTCTTATTTGAAGGCAAAGATACTAAAAATAATCGTTATAAATACGAAAACACTCAAAAAACTGAACTAAATTAGCTAAATTTTGATTAAAAGACCAATCTTTTGATGTTTTTATGACAAATTTACATATCTATTATATAATAGGCATATAGTTCGGAAAGCAGTATGGTAACAGGTTCGAGAACAACTGCAGAAAGTTCGGGAACTTCCATACAGCCAAAACAAAGAATAAATATCTGTATTTTCTGCAATATACCCCGTTTTAATAGCATTTTCTTCATTTTTATTGCGTTTTCTTCATTAGATTCCTGAAAATAAGACCATTTTCAATGTATTGTGCTATGTAAGTGTGAAATTGTAATAAAATTGTAACATGTATTGTTTCGGAATGAGTTGGATTTAGGTTAACTTTGCAAAATTGAACTAATATAGTTATTCTGATTATGGAAACTAATCCAAACATGACGTTGCTTGGAATTCAGCTGCTGGGCTCGTTGGCGCTTCTGATATTCGGAATGAAGCAGATGAGCGACACATTGCAGAAAATGGCCGGCCCCGGCCTCAGGCATATATTGGGTCGAATGACAACAAACCGCTTCACGGGTGTGTTGACCGGCGTGTTCGTAACAGCCGGTGTTCAGTCGAGTACTGCCACCACGGTCATGACCGTATCGTTTGTCAACGCCGGATTGCTTACGTTGGCTCAGGCTATCAGTGTGATTATGGGTGCCAATATCGGTACTACGTTGACAGCCTGGATTATGTCGGCCGGTTTCACGTTCAATGTTACAGATCTTGTGTGGCCGGCATTTTTCTTTGCATTGATATTGATATATCGCCGTAAACACAAAAATGTAGGCGACTTCATATTTGGTATGGCCTTCCTGTTTCTCGGTCTTGGCACACTGCGTGAGACGGGCATGTCCATGAACCTTGGAAACAATCCGGCAGTGCTGGATTTCTTTTCATCATTCTCGCCCGACAGTTTCTGGACTACGCTAATCTTTCTGCTCATAGGTGGAATCCTGACTATGTGCTGCCAGTCATCAGCCGCTGTCATGGCGATAACGATGATTTTATGCTCCAGCGGTGCCCTGCCTATTTATCAAGGAATCGCGCTGGTGATGGGTGAGAACATCGGAACAACAGTCACCTCCAACCTGGCAGCTTTGTCGGCATCCACACAGGCACGTCGCGCCGCTTTTGCACACATGTTTTTTAATTTGTTCGGAGTGGTGTGGATTCTCATCGTGTTCCGTCCATTCATCAACATGGTATGTGGTCTTGCTGGATACGACATCAATGCAGCTGACGGTGGCGGAGCGGAAAACGCCGCAAAGCTGAATGTTGTGCTTGCGTTGTTCCACACATGCTTCAATGTGCTCAACACCCTTATCCTCATCTGGTTCATCCCTCAGATTGAAAAGATTGTATGTAAGGTTATAAAACCACGTAAGCGCAAAGAGGGCGAGGAGGACGAGAATGAGCCTGTGCGCCTGAAATTTATTGAGGGCGGCCTTATGCAGACTCCTGAGATCAGCGTTCTCCAGGCTCAGAAAGAAGTCAGTGTCTTCGGTGAGAGGATGTGCCGTATGTTCAGCATGATTGTCCCTCTGACCAAAGCTAGCGATGACGATGCATTCGCCTCAAACTATGCCCGTATAGTCAAATACGAGGATATCGGTGACAACATGGAGATAGAGATTGCCAACTATCTGGAGAAGGTATGTGAGTCTCAGCTTAGCGAAGAAACTTTGAGCAAAATCCATGCTCTGATGCGTGTTATCGGTGAGCTTGAAAGCATAGGTGATTCTTGCTATAATATGGCCCGTATAATAAAGCGCGTGAGAGAGTCGGAAGACCTGTTCACCTCAACCCAGGAGGAGCAGCTCGCCAAGATGTATGATTTGACGGATAAGGCACTCGCCCAGATGATGGTAGTTCTTCAAGGTCGTCGTGATGAGCTTTCCACTAAAGAGACGTATATAATAGAGAACGATGTCAATCAGCTGCGAGATGAGATTAAGCGCGGCCTTGTGAGCGATATCGACGAGCATAAGTATAACTATGCCACGGGGACGGCGTTTATGGATCTTGTCAGCGAGTGCGAGCGTCTTTGCGACTACGTGGTCAATGTTGTTGAGGCTCGTTTCTCGAACTCATGATTCCTGCAAGTATTCATATTCCCGTCTTGAAATAAAATGATGAATATTTTGTGGTTTTATCGTTATTTTCTATCTTTGCAAAGATATGGAAAATAAAATACTGGTTGTTGATGATGAGGCCGATATATGTGAGATTCTGAAAGTGAACCTTCATACGGCAGGGTATGAGGTTGACACAGCCGGATCTGCGGAAGAGGCCATGGAGCTATGTCTCACCGACTATAAACTTGTTATTCTTGACATAATGATGGGTGAAATGTCGGGGCTGGAGTTGCTTCATTACCTGAGAAGAACTCCTGAGACATCGCAAATGGCTGTGCTTCTTCTTACCGCCAAAGACTGCGAGGAGGATATTCTGCTTGGTTTCAAGGAGGGTGCTGACGACTATATAACAAAACCATTCTCACCTCGTGAGGTGGTAGCACGTGTCGGGGCTGTTCTCAACAGGGCCGGACGTGGCAATCAGCATGAGCCGGCTGGCGAAGCTGAATCTGGGATACAAATCCGTCAGGATGAGAAAAACGTATATGTAAACGGCTTGCGTGTGTCGCTTACCCGGACTGAGTATGAATTACTTTGCTTGATGATGGACAACGAAGGCCATGTGTTCTCACGTTCAGAGCTTATAGGGCAAGTATGGCCTCAGGGTGTGATTGTGACCGACCGTACTGTGGATGTAAACATAACCCGCCTCCGCAAGAAATTACATCCCTATAACGAATGCCTTCGGTCAAGACCTGGTTACGGTTATTTTTTTACTCGGAATCATGAAAAAGAAAAAGTTGACTGAAGGCCAAAAGATGTTTTTCAGCGTAATGATTATTTTCGCTGTCTATGCCTTGATTTTTACCTTGTTTGAAGACTATGACCGCAATCACAGTCTCTCCCCGTTCAATGAATCCAGCGACTGGCATCTCCTGGTTTTCACGCTTGTCGTGATGGGTGGACTTTCTGTGTTGCTCCATCATTATTCCAAGCACATGGACGAGCGTATAATGCGTGAGCGGTCAGAGAAAGAGACAGAGATGCGGCGTGAGCTCACCCAGAACATCTCCCACGAGCTTAAGACCCCGGTTTCGAGCATTGTGGGGTTTACCGAGACTCTGCTTGAGACACCCGGATTGACCGAAGATCAGCGACGTATGTTTATAGAGCGCACAAACGCCCAGGCCATCCGCCTTAAGAACCTGCTTAATGATTTGTCGACATTAAACAGGATTGACTATGCCCGCCAAATGATAACAATGGAGATAACAGATGTCGGCCAGATAGTGGCTGAGATATCTTCAGAGCTGTCGTTGACATTACAACAGAAAAACATCCGGCTGAACAATTGCCTTCCTTCGAGTGTTTTCGTTACAGGCAACCGTGACCTGATATACAGCCTGTTCCGCAATCTTTTTGAAAATGCGATAAATTATGCCGGCCATGCCTCGACCATCGAGATAACCGCCACATCTATAGCAGACGGTTGGGAATTTACATTCAGCGATGACGGCAACGGTGTGTCGGATGAGCATCTGCCACGGTTGTTTGAGCGGTTCTACCGCATAGACAAAGGCCGCTCACGTGCCAACGGTGGAACAGGATTGGGACTGGCTATAGTGAAAAACGCGGTGCTCCTTCATGGCGGAACGATAACAGCAATGCGCAATAACGACCATGGATTAAAATTCATATTTACCCTTCAAAAGTGAGAGTTTGTTTTTTTGGAAAATTGGTTGTAAATTTGCATTTTATTATGTGATAAACAATTATAAAAGACATGAGGCATTTTTACAGACTGTTTTCCAACATGGCGCTATTGCTGGTGTTTGTGCTGGCAACAGCCTTTACAAATAGGGCGGGTGATGACTACTCCATGGACTACACAGTATCCATGGACACAGCAGGACACTACCTGAATGTTCGGCTTTCTTACAAGGCTGCGGTCGATTCTCCTGGAGATGTGGTACTGGTGATGCCACGCTGGGCACCCGGCTATTATGAGATTTTGGATTTTGCCAAGCATCTCGCTGATTTCAATGCATGCGACTCCAAAGGCGGCAAACTCACCTGGCGAAAGGAAGGTCTGAACCGTTGGCGTATATGGCTCCCTGATGACGGTTGCGCCGAAGTGACATACCGCATTTTTGCCAACAGGCGCGACGTGGCATCCAGCCGAGTGGAGCGCGACATCGCTTTCGTGGCTCCCAACGGTGTGTTTATGTATGTGGATGGGCAGCAGGACCATGAGGTGAATGTATGTTTCTCGCTTCCCGGCGGGTGGCGTAACATCGCCACCGGTATGCGCCCCCATGCCGATGACAGCAGGACCTTCACCGCCAAGGACTTCGATGTGCTTTACGACTCTCCTTTTTTGCTCGGCAATTTCTACACACGCAAGTTTACCCATGAGGGACACGAATACGAATTCGCATTGGAGACCCCCGACGGCTCCGAGGATATGGATCTTGAGGGCCAGTTCCGCCGTATTGTGTCGGCAGCTACACGTTTGATGGGAGATGTGCCCTACGACAATTACTGCCTCATTCACATGGGTATGGGCGGTGGCGGACTGGAGCACCAGAACTCTCAGGCATGTTATACTGACGGCACCTATCACTTCCTGTCGCGCCGTGCAGAGGTTAAGTTCCTTGCATTCGTCGCCCACGAATATTTCCATCTATATAACGTGAAATGTATACGTCCCGCAGAGTTGTGGCCGTTAGACTACGAACGCGAGGCCGTTACACCTATGTTGTGGGTCAGCGAGGGTCTGACCTGCTACTATGAATACCGTCTTTTGCGTGATGCGGGTATCGTGACCGAGGACGAGGGGCTGGAGCTGCTCTCCACCTACTTCAACCTTTATGCGCCCTACGAGGGACAGTATCACCAGAGCCTGCGTCAGTGCAGCTACGACATCTGGCTTAATTTCATGAATCCCGACGCCAACGGGCGCGATGTTCGAATCAACTACTATTTCAAAGGCCCGGTTGTTGGTCTGCTTATGGATATTGACATAAAGCGTAAGACCGGCGGACATCATTCGCTCGACGACGTGATGCGTCTGCTGTACCGCCGTTTCTACAAAGAGCTTCAGCGTGGATTCACTGAGGAAGAGTTCTGGAGTGTGTGTGAGGAGGTCGCCGGCGAGCCTCTTACCGATATTCGCCGTATAGTAGATACGACAGACACCATAGATTATGCCTCCTATCTTGACTATGCTGGATTGGAGGTAGATACAACTGACTGGGTGATACGCCGCAAGGCAAATCCATAGAAATAAGTCTTGGCAAACTTTTTTGTTGAGTTTATTAAGATACAAAAGAATTGAGTAAAAACTATGTGTAAAATAAGGTGTGTAGTGTTGCTGTTTGAAACTTTTGTAAAGATAAGTATGCGGATTTTATAAAAATAATTGTATTTTTGCAAAAACAATTATAATTATGAAAGCAATTAGTACAACGAAGGCTCCGGGAGCCATAGGTCCATATAGCCAGGCAATGGAAGTCGGCAATCTGGTGTTTACGTCTGGTCAAATACCTATCGATCCAGCTACAGGCTGTTTCGTGGAAGGTGGAATTAAAGAGCAGACACGGCAATCTTTGCAGAACGTGAAGGCTGTGATTGAGGCAGCAGGGGTAACAATGAGCAATGTGGTGAAAACCACTGTATTTATGGCTGACATGAACGACTTTGCGGATATGAATGCTGTATATTCGGATTTTTTCTCTGAACCTTATCCTGCTCGCTCTGCTGTGGCTGTAAAGACTCTTCCGAAAGGGGCGTTGGTGGAGATAGAGGTAATCGCGGAGCGTAGGTGATGGTTACTGACAACGACAGGTTCAGCCGTTCACTGCTCCTGCTGGGGCAGGAGAAAATGGAGAGATTGCGTGAATGCCGGGTTATACTGTTCGGTGTAGGCGGTGTCGGCTCTTGGTGTGCCGAGAGTCTGGTGAGGACTGGATTGTGCCACTTGGATATCGTGGACTTCGACAGCGTCAGTGAGAGTAATATCAATCGTCAGCTGATGGCTACGGTCAATACCGTGGGCTTACCCAAGGTAGAGGTTTTGAGGGAGAGGTTGCTCAGCATTAATCCCGATGCGGTAATAACCGCCCGGCGGGAGCTTTTCAATGGGGACACCGCTGCTGGTTTTGATTTGGACAGCTATGATTATGTAATTGATGCCATAGATTCTCTGAAAGACAAGGCGTTGCTGATTGAGAGAGCCTGCAATTCCCACGCCAAGCTTTTTTCTTCTATGGGTGCGGCGTTGAGACTCGACCCCACAAGGATTCAGGTGGCTGAGTTCTGGAAAGTATATGGCGACCCCTTGGCAAGGGCTTTGAGAAACCGTTTCAAAAGAGAAAAGCAATTTCCTAAGCGTAAGTTCCTTTGTGTGTTCTCCGACGAGCTGCTTGAAAATCAGACAGATGCTTATGAGGAGTGGGGGAGCGATAGAAAAGACACGGATACAGTGGATATACGCCAGTCTGACCAAGACCGTATCAGATTCAAATCTCCAAACGGCTCGCTTTCACACATAACAGCCATTTTCGGATTCACACTCGCAGGACTTGTGATAAAAGACATTTGTAAGAAAAAATAATACAATTTGTTTGTGAACTTTTGCATCAACTTGCGTATTAATTTGAGAAATAATTCGTAATTTTGCATAAGATATGAATAGCGAAAACTTTATAACCCAATTCACACCTAATCTATTCTGGGATGCCGATCCGTCTGAATTGAAAATGGATGAGTGTGGAGGATATATTGTCCAAAGGGTTTTGGAATATGGTCAGATGAGCGATTGGCTGCTTATTAATCGCTACTACGGCTTGGAACGGATTGTGGAGGAATGCAAGAGGATGAGGTCTCTGGATCCCGTATGCCTGTCTTTTATATGTACAATATCTCACACCAATGAGGAGGAATACCGATGCTATCATTTCAAACAGTCTTTCCCGACACCTTGGAACTCTTGAAAGTCCTCATGCAAATACCTGAGTTGGCAAATACACGGCTGGTAGGCGGTACATCACTTGCCCTCCAGTATGGTCATCGCAGGTCTGTTGATCTCGATTTCTTCGGAGACATAACAGAGGATGCGGATAATCTTACCGATTCGTTAAAACAATTTGTGGAAAATGTAACAATAGATGGCCAGAGCAAACGTATCAAGGCATATTTCCTTAATGGGGTGAAAGTAGATGTTGTCAACTACAGTTATGATTGGATAGATGGACCTGTCATAGAAAGTGGCTTTCGACTCGCTTCCCCCAAGGATATTGCGGCGATGAAAGTTAATGCGGTAATCGGTAGGGGGACTAAGAAAGATTTCATAGATATCTTTTATCTATTGAAACATTTTTCCTTCGATGATTTGTTGCGTTTCTATCTTCTTAAATATCCCGAAGGGTCTGAGTATCGTGCTCTTTTGAGTATGTCATATTTTGCTGATGCAGACCTTCAGCCCATGCCTTATATGTTTGATAACATTGACTGGGACACTATTAAACAAAATATCAAATATGAGGTTGCAAAATATAATAAAAGTCTGAATGCAATCTAATTATAGAGGCATCTGAAGTGTAAAACCCTGAACATAAACGATTGAAATTATGGACCATTTACCCAAAGATCCGGCTATGCTTGTGTCGAGCGTGAATATGCTGCTTAGGGATGAGGAGTTCGACTCGTTGGAGTCTCTGTGCTATTCTTTCAACCGTGAGCCGGATGAGATAAAAGCCTGCCTGCTGGAGGCAGGATATGTCTATAGTGAGGAGCAGAAACAATTTCGTCCTGTCGGTTTTGATGAATAAGTATACAAACAATCCAAACAGATAACCAAAATGACACCAAAGGAACAACGTAACAGTTTGCTGGGCGCAAAGCTCATAGAGAATCTCAAGCACCGTCATATAGAGGCCTTTTATTGCTCCACCGCAGCAGAGGCAGTGGCTAAAGTGTCGGATCTGATACCCGACGGAAGCAGCGTGACATGGGGAGGCTCCATGACAATACGTGATGTCGGGCTCACACAAAAGTTGAAAGCTCGCGAGTCGCTCGTTGTATATGACCGCGACGGACTTCAAGACCGCTCAGAGATTGAGGATATATACCGCAAGGCGTTTTCGTGCGACTACTATCTTTCGAGCGTCAACGCCATGTCAGAGGATGGCGTCATTGTGAATATCGACGGCAACGGAAACCGAGTGGCTGCAATCACATGGGGACCGAAGAAGGTGATTTTTGTCGTAGGGCTGAACAAAGTATGTCAGAATGTGGAGGCTGCCCTGTCACGTGCCCGTTCTGTGGCGTCACCGATCAACACCGCCCGTTTTGACATCAAGACCCCGTGCAAACTCGACGGAGTATGCCATAACTGCAACTCCACAGAGTCAATATGCAATTACGTCCATTTCCTCAGAAACTCTCCGAGAGGCAGGCATATCGTGATCCTCGTAGGAGAAGAACTGGGATATTGAACATCTCAAAAAGTTAACTAATCATAATCTTTTTTTATCAGAAATCAACTGACATTGAAAAAAAATCTGTAACTTTGCAGGTGCATTGGTTCATTTAAATGTGATTAAAAGGGAATCAGGTGAAAATCCTGGACAGTCCCGCTGCTGT
>JAZUMZ010000134.1:0-7719 GCA_045603885.1 Bacteroidaceae bacterium
GACCTCATCAAGATGAAGGCTATACTCTGGCATGACGAGACCATGGGAGCCGACTACGACGTGGAAGAGATTCCCGCCGACTTGCAGGATGAGGCCGAGGAGTGGCGCGGCAAGCTGCTCGAGGCTGTGGCTGAGTATGACGACGCTCTCATGGAGAAATACTTTGACGACCCGTCAACCATCACCAACGAGGAAATCATCAGAGCCATCCGTCAGGCCACTACCGTGCAGGCAATCACTCCTATGCTCTGCGGATCATCGTTCAAGAACAAGGGAGTTCAGACCCTTCTCGATTATGTGTGTGCATTCCTTCCCTCTCCACTCGATACAGAGAATGTTGTAGGAGAAAACCCTACAACCAAAGAGGAGGAAGACCGCAAGCCAAGCCCTGAAGACAAGACTTCAGCACTTGCCTTCAAGATTGCGACTGACCCTTACGTGGGACGTCTCACGTTTATACGTGTTTATTCAGGTAAGATTGAGGCCGGATCATACGTTTACAATCCACGCTCAGGCAAGAAAGAGCGTATAAGCCGCCTGTTCCAGATGCACTCAAACCACCAGAACCCTGTCGAGGAGATCAGCGCCGGAGACATAGGGGCTGTGGTAGGACTTAAGGATATCCATACCGGTGACACTCTATGCGACGAGAGCGCGCCTATCGTGCTCGAGTCAATGGACTTCCCTGATCCTGTGATCGGTATCGCTGTGGAGCCTAAGACACAGAAAGACCTCGACAAGCTTTCCGTAGGTCTGGCTAAACTGGCGGAGGAAGACCCTACATTCACTGTACGTACAGACGAGCAGAGCGGTCAGACAGTTATCTCTGGTATGGGTGAGCTTCACCTCGACATCATCATCGACCGTCTGAAGCGTGAGTTCAAGGTAGAGTGCAACCAGGGACGTCCTCAGGTTAACTACAAAGAGGCAATCACCAAGACTGTCAACCTGAGAGAGGTTTACAAGAAACAATCGGGTGGACGTGGTAAGTTCGCCGACATTATAGTAAATGTGGGACCGGTGGACGAAGACTTTAAAGAGGGCGGACTCCAGTTCTCCGACTCCGTTAAGGGCGGAAACGTGCCTAAGGAGTTTATCCCGTCTGTACAGAAAGGCTTTGCCAACGCCATGAAGAACGGTGTGCTCGGCGGATTCCCGATGGACAGCCTTAAAGTTGAGCTCGTGGACGGTTCCTTCCATCCCGTTGACTCCGATCAGCTCTCATTCGAGATCGCTGCAATGCAGGCATACAAGAACGCCTGCTCTCAGGCAAAGCCTGTGCTCATGGAGCCTATCATGAAACTTGAGGTTGTTACACCAGAGGAGAATATGGGTGACGTGATCGGCGACCTTAACAAGCGTCGCGGACAGGTTGAAGGTACAGAGGCAACACGCTCAGGAGCCACTATCGTGAAGGCAATGGTTCCGCTTGCAGAGATGTTCGGATATGTGACCACACTGCGAACTATAACATCAGGACGAGCTACAAGCTCAATGCAGTATGACCACCACGCACCGGTAAGCAACTCAATCGCCAAAGATGTGCTCACAGAGTGCGGAGGACGAGTGGATTTAGTGAAATAAAGAAAAAAGCTCAGGGAGGCGGGATAGCGTATGACTCTTAACCCGCCGCCCTTTGCTGCGTTTTATAAACATTATTAATAAATTAAAAGAAATGAGTCAGAGAATTCGTATCAAACTCAAGTCCTACGACCACAATCTCGTCGACAAGTCGGCAGAGAAGATCGTGAAGACAGTGAAAGCAACTGATGCAACTGTGAGCGGCCCTATTCCTCTCCCGACCCACAAACGCATCTTCACAGTGAACCGCAGTACGTTCGTCAACAAGAAAAGCCGTGAGCAGTTTGAGCTGAGCACCTATAAGCGTCTCATCGACATCTACAACGCGACTCCAAAGACTGTTGACAGCCTCATGAAGCTTGAGCTTCCCAGCGGTGTGGAAGTAGAGATTAAAGTCTAGTACACGAAAGAAAAGTGAAAATTAATTTAAAATCAATTTGAAATGCCAGGATTAATTGGAAGAAAAATCGGAATGACATCCGTTTTCAGTGCCGAGGGCAAAAACCTGCCATGCACTGTTATCGAAGTAGGTCCTTGTGTTGTCACTCAGGTTAAAACCGTCGAGAAAGACGGGTATGCCGCTGTGCAGGTTGGTTTCCAGGAGGCAAAGGAGAAAAGAACCTCTAAGCCTATGAAGGGACACTTTGCAAAGGCCGGGACAACACCTAAGAGACACTTGGCCGAGTTCACATTTGATGAGGAGCACAACTTGGGTGACGTGATTACCGCTGAGTTGTTCAACGACGTACCTTTCGTTGACGTTGTCGGAACATCAAAAGGTAAGGGATTCGCCGGAGTTGTGAAACGCCACGGATTCGGTGGCGTCGGACAGGCTACACATGGCCAGGACGACCGCCTTCGCGCACCAGGTTCAATCGGTGCTTGCGCCACTCCGTCGCGAGTTTACAAAAACCTCCCGATGGCCGGCCAAATGGGTAATGAGAGAGTAACAACTCATAACCTTCAAGTGATTAAGGTAATTCCTGAACACAACCTTCTCCTTCTGAAGGGTTCTGTTCCAGGTTGTAAAGGTTCAATCGTAATTGTTAAGGCATAA
The DNA here is from genome assembly GCA_045603885.1 of Bacteroidaceae bacterium. Taxonomy (GTDB): domain Bacteria; phylum Bacteroidota; class Bacteroidia; order Bacteroidales; family Bacteroidaceae; genus UBA3839. The sequence continues at coordinate 2,639 of JAZUMZ010000134.1, forward strand.
TGGAAGTATCTGTTTTTAACATAAAAGGTGAGGACACCGGACGGAAGGTCGAACTGAACGATGAGATATTCGGGATTGAGCCAAACGACCATGTGATATACCTCGCAGTGAAACAGTATCTCGCTGACCAGCGCCAAGGTACTGCAAAGTCAAAGGAAAGAAGTGAAATCTCAGGTTCCACTCGCAAGCTGATACGCCAGAAAGGCAGCGGCGGTGCTCGCCGAGGAGACATCAAGTCACCACTGCTCAGAGGAGGTGGACGTGTCTTCGGTCCAAAACCACGTGATTACAGTTTCAAACTGAATAAGAAGGTTAAGGATTTGGCACGCAAAAGCGCACTCTCTTACAAGGCACAGCAGAATGCAATAGTTGTCGTTGAGGACTTCGATTTTGATGTTCCAAAGACTAAAGAATTTAAAAAATTGCAAAAAAATCTTAAAATCGACGGTAAGAAGCTTCTTCTCGTTTTGCCGGGTGTAAACAAAAACGTATATTTGTCAGCCCGTAATATACAGCGTGTTGATGTCATGACTGCGACCGCATTGAACACATACCGTGTTATGAATGCGAACGTGATGGTTGTGACAGAAAATGCGTTGCCTTTAGTGGCAAGTAAAACCGGAAGCAAAAGCAAAACCGCTGAAAACGCATAATTAAGGAGGTACTAATATGGGATATATTATCAAGCCACTCGTAACAGAGAAGATGACTAACCTCACAGAGAAGTCCTCTGAAGATAAAGTTATTGTTTCTGGCAATAAGAAGACCGTCGAGACCAAAGGAGCCACTGAGCAGACAAAAACCTACAAGGTGGTTTCAAAACGTAAGGGTGAGCGCAGTAAGACTAAGACTTACTACACCTATAATAAGCAGGCACAGCCTGTGTATGGCTTCATCGTAAAACCGGAAGCAAACAAAATCGAGATTAAGAAAGAAGTAGAAGAAAAATTCAATGTAAATGTGGTTTCTGTAAACACCATGAACTACATGGGTAAGCCTAAACGCCGTTACACCCGCTCAGGGGTAATCAGCGGCAAGACTCGTGCGTTTAAGAAAGCGCTTGTCACACTCCAGGCTGGTGAGACCATCGATTTCTATAGTAACATTTAAAGAAAATGGGTATTCGTAAATTCAGACCTACAACTCCAGGTCAAAGACACAAAGCTATTGGTACATTCGATGATGTTACTACATCAGTACCAGAAAAATCTCTTGTCTATGGCAAGCACAGCACTGGCGGACGTAACAACCAGGGACATATGACAGTGCGTTACAGAGGAGGCGGACATAAACGTCGCTTGCGTGTCATCGACTTCAAAAGAGAAAAGGACGGAATACCGGCAACGGTAAAGACAATCGAGTATGATCCTAACCGTTCGGCTCGTATTGCCCTGCTGTTCTATGCAGACGGAGAGAAACGTTACATCGTTGCTCCGAACGGACTGCAAGTGGGAGACAAACTCATGTCGGGCGCAGAGGCTGCGCCGGATCTCGGCAACTCCCTTCCTCTTAAGAATATACCTGTAGGTACAGTGATCCACAACATCGAGCTGCGCCCTGGACAGGGAGCTAAGATGGTTCGCTCAGCAGGTAACTTCGCTCAGTTGACTTCACGTGAGGGTGATTTCTGCGTTATCAAGCTCCCTTCAGGAGAAATTCGCAAAATACACTCTGTTTGCCGCGCCACAATCGGAAGCGTAAGCAACTCCGACCATGCGCTCGAGTCTTCTGGTAAGGCCGGACGCTCACGCTGGCTCGGAAGACGTCCTCACAACCGTGGTGTTGTAATGAACCCGCATGACCACCCGATGGGAGGTGGTGAGGGACGCCAGACCGGTGGACACCCACGCTCACGTAACGGCTTGTATGCTAAGGGACTCAAGACAAGGTCACCTAAGAAGCAGTCAAGCAAGTATATAATTGAAAGACGTAAAAAGTAACAAGTTAACTAAGTAGAGAATATATGAGTCGTTCATTAAAAAAAGGTCCGTATATCAACGTTAAGCTTGAGAAGAAAGTACTCGCCATGAACGAGAGCGGAAAGAAATCCGTAATCAAGACATGGGCTCGCGCATCGATGATTTCACCGGACTTCGTTGGACACACAATTGCAGTTCATAACGGTAATAAATTTATCCCTGTTTACATCACTGAGAACATGGTTGGACACAAGCTTGGGGAGTTCTCTCTCACACGTACGTTCCGCGGCCATGCAGGCAACAAGAAGAAGTAATCAGGAACTAAAAGAGTATTAAATAATGGGAGCAAGAAAAAGAGAAATGGCCAAAAAACAGAAAGAGGCCAAAAAAACACAATATTTCGCTACTCTCCGCGATATACCAAGCTCACCGCGCAAGATGCGCTATGTCGTTGATCTCGTCAGGGGCATGGAGGTGAATAAGGCGCTGGCGACACTGAAGTTCGTCACCAAGCACGCTTCACGCGACGTCGAGAAGGTGCTGCGCTCCGCAATCTCCAACTGGGAGCAGAAAAACGACCGTAAAGCAGGCGACGAAGAGCTTTACATCTCTCGTATCTTCGTAAACGAAGGTCAGACTTTGAAACGTATGCGCCCTGCTCCTCAGGGTAGAGGTTATAGAATTCGCAAGCGCTCAAACCACGTGACTGTGTTTGTTGACGCAAAAACTAAAGATGAAGATTAATTATGGGACAGAAATGTAATCCGATAAGCAACCGTCTCGGAATCGTAAAGGGATGGGACTCAAATTGGTTCGGAGGTCAGAACTTCGGCGACAACATTCTTGAGGACAGCAAAATACGTAAGTATCTGAACGCGCGCCTGGCCAATGCCAGCGTATCTAAAATCGTCATCGAGCGCACTCTGAAAATGGTTACAATCACTGTATGCACCGCACGTCCGGGAATCATCATCGGAAAAGGCGGACAGGAGGTTGACAAACTGAAAGAGGAGTTGAAGAAAATCACAGACAAGGACATCCAGATCAACATCTTTGAGGTGAAGAAACCTGATCTCGACGCAACAATCGTGGCAAACAATATCGCTCGACAGATTGAGGCAAAGGTGGCTTACCGCAGGGCAATCAAGACTGCAATCAGCAACACCATGCACTCAGGTGCGGAGGGTATCAAAATCCAAATCTCAGGACGTCTCAACGGAGCTGAAATGTCTCGCTCGGAAATGTACAAGGAAGGACGTACACCTCTCCACACTCTACGCGCAGACATCGACTACTGCCTCGCAGAAGCTCTCACAAAAGTGGGATTGCTCGGAATCAAGGTTTGGATCTGCCGTGGTGAGATTTTCGGAAAGAAAGACCTTTCGCCTAACTTCAGCCAGCAGAAAGAAAGCGGCCGAGGCAACAGCCAGGGCAGGAGATTCAGAAACAGAAAAAACAACCGCTAATCAGAGATTGAATTATGCTACAGCCAAAAAGACAAAAATATAGAAGACCGCAAAAAGGACGTGGACGCTGGAAGGGCGTGTCACACCGCGGAACAGAGCTCGCGTTCGGCTCTTTCGGCATCAAGGCTCTCCAGGAGCGGTGGATCAGCGCCGCTCAGATAGAGGCAGCCCGTGTTGCTATCACACGTTACATGCAGCGTCAAGGACAGGTGTGGATCCGCATCTTCCCCGACAAGCCAATCACCAAAAAACCTGCAGACGTGCGAATGGGTAAAGGTAAGGGAGACCCATACAAGTATGTTTTCCCGGCAAAGCCAGGACGTATCCTGTTTGAGGTTGAGGGAGTATCTTACGATATCGCAAAGGAGGCTCTCCGACTGGGGGCTCAGAAACTCCCAACTACAACTAAGTTTATTGTAAGACGTGACTACGTTGAATAATCTTTAAGAAAAAGAACAACATGAAAAGTGCTGAAATAAAGGATATGTCAATCCAGGATTTGCAGGAGCGCATCGAGTCAGAGAAGGCGAAGCTCGCTACTTTGAAGGTGCAGCACGCTGTGTCACCTGTTGAGAATCCTTCAATTATTAAGAAATCTCGCAGAGATATAGCTCGTATGCTGACAATTCTGCGTCAAAAGACCGCTAAATAATTACCACTATGGAAAGAAATCTTAGAAAAGAGCGTATTGGCTTGGTTGTCAGCAACAAAATGGAGAAGACCATTGTGGTTGCAGTAGAGCGTAAGGTTAAGCACCCTATCTACGGTAAGTTCCAGAACAAGACAACAAAGTTTGTTGCAGAGTGCCTGGATTCATCTGTAAATGAGGGCGATACTGTTCGCATTATGGAGACCCGCCCTTTGAGCAAGACCAAGCGTTGGAGATTAGTACAAATCATTGAAAGAGCTAAGTAGTTATGATACAGCAAGAAAGCAGACTCGTAGTAGCAGACAACAGCGGTGCAAAGGAGGTTCTTTGTATTCGCGTGCTTGGCGGAACAAAGCGTCGCTACGCCTCTATCGGCGATAAGATCGTGGTAGCGGTAAAGAGCGCAAGCCCTTCAGGTGATGTAAAGAAGGGTGCCGTTTCAAAGGCGGTGGTAGTTAGAACGACCAAGGAGATTCGCCGTGCGAATGGTTGATTCATCCGTTTCGACGACAACGCCGTAGTTCTCCTTAACAACCAGGGTGAGATGCGTGGTACTCGTATCTTCGGTCCCGTAGCTCGTGAGTTGCGTGATCAGTATATGAAGATCATCTCATTGGCACCTGAAGTATTGTAATATTAAAACACAGTAAAAAGATGTCAGTTAAGTTACATATTAAGAAAGGGGACGTGGTTTACGTAAACGCTGGTGACAACAAAGGTCAGCAGGGTAAGGTCTTGAAGGTAGATGCTGCAAAGCAGCGCGCTATCGTAGAGGGCGTTAATATGTGCAAGAAGGCTACAAAACCAAACGCACAGAATCCCCAGGGTGGAATCATCGAGCAGGAGGCTCCGATTCACATCTCAAACTTGCAGGTGCTCGACCCTAAGAGTGGCAAGGCTACTCGCGTAGGTCGCAAGGCAGGTGCAAATGGTAAATTAGTTCGTTACGCTAAAAAGTCAGGAGAGGAGATCAAATAATGGCATACGTACCAACACTCAAAACACAGTACAAGGAGCAGATCGTTCCTGCTCTTATGAAGGAGTTTG
>JAZUMZ010000135.1:0-2749 GCA_045603885.1 Bacteroidaceae bacterium
CACAATTGCAAATCAACTACATGGTGGACGAGAACCACAGTTTCGGTGCATACTACAAGTACGACCGTCATCCCAGCGAGAATCACGGCGGATGGCTCAATACCGACAACTACACTAACGGTGTATATACGGAACGCTCGGAGAGCAACATCTGGAACGACGAGACCTTCAAGAAGCATATTTTCAATGCCTATTATAATGGCAAAGCCGGACAGCTGGGTATCGACCTAAACATAGACGGGTTATTTGATGACACCGAGAGTCCTGGTGAGACATCAGAAACGACGAAAGATGCAGCAGGGACTGTGACCCCTCGAAACATCAAGAGCAACACCCTCAGCGGCAACAACTTCTGGGCATCGAAACTCATCCTTACCTATCCTGTATGGAAAGGCAACCTCGCCGTTGGCGGTGAATACTGCTACAACCATCGCACGGATGCCTATAGTTTCACGGCTTCTGAGGCTGTCCCTGTAACGGCAACTGACACAGAGATTAACGAGAAATCGGCATCTGTCTTCACGGAGTATGGTCGCCAGTTCGGAAAACTCTTTGCGCAGTTGGGCTTGCGCTATGAGCATCTGAAGAATGACTATTACAATTTTGGAATCAAGGAAAGTGAGATATGCCGGGACTATGGTGATTGGTTCCCTACAGTTGTCCTAACCATGCCTATAGGTAAACTACAGCTTTCGCTCAGTTATCGTCGTGACATTGAACGCCCGCACTATAGCTATCTCACCAATTCGACTACTTACATCAACCGTTACACCTACCAGAGCGGCAATCCCTATCTGCGACCCACGTACACCCAGAGTTTTGTGCTCAACGGAGCCTATAAGTGGCTGAACGCTACAGTGAACTACTCGCGTATAAAAGATGCCGTCACAATGTCAACGGAACCTTATCCAGGGCAGAATGACCCGATAGTCAGCCTTGTTCGTCCCATCAACACGCATGAGGACTATAACCAACTAATGCTTTATACATCGCTGCGCCCAATTGTCGGCTGCTGGCATCCAAAATGGACGGCCTACATCATTTTTCGTGATTACAAGTCCCCATGTGCTAACGGTACGGTCATCACTCTCAACCATCCCTATGCTTCCATTGCATGGGAGAACGACATAGAACTGCCCAACAACTGGCGAATCAGTTTCATGGTGCAATGGCTACCAAAAGGCGATCAGAAAAACATTCGCCTGACCAATAATGCATTCAACAGCTCAGTAGGCATCCAGCACGACATCATCCTCCGACGCCTCGGTTCACTGACGTTCGACCTACGCTGCTACGACCCATTCCATACCAGCAGCGAAGGCATCATCTATGGCTATCGCGAGTTGACTTTCTATAATCCAGCACGCCGCACGTTCTTCCTCGACCTCGCGTGGAAATTCAATGAGGCTCGTTCAAAGTATCGTGGCGCAGGTGCAGGAGACAAACAAAAAGCACGTATGTAAAACAAATAGAAATTTTAGTATTATGGACAAAGAAAACATTTTGATTGAAGATTTTGACTTTACACTAATTGCTGATTTTTTCAAGCGCATAGACCGCCAAGGACCTGGCGGTGACAACGAGACGATGTTGGCAAAGTATCTGTTGCCAAACTTTGAGAAAGACATTCGAATTGCAGACATCGGTTGTGGTACAGGACGACAGACGGCAGTATTAGCTGACATGTTTGACGGACAGATAGACGCTGTTGACTTATTCCCTGAGATGCTTGACGGGCTGATGGCTCGATGTGTGCAGAAAGGTGTTGCAGACAAGGTGAACCCTATCAAGGCATCGATGGATGCCCTACCTTTCCTGCCAGAGACCTACGACGTGATATGGGCTGAGGGTAGCATCTTTATTATCGGCTATGAGCGAGGGCTCCGCTACTGGCAGCAGTTCCTAAAACCGGGTGGTTTCGTTGTGGTGAGCGAGTGTTCATGGTTTGGCAGTAAACGTCCACAGAACATGAGTTGGATACACGACAACCTTCCAGAAATAGACTCAATTGCAAACAAGATCCAGCAGATGCAGGTGGCAGGTTATGAGCCTTACGCCCACTTCATCCTGCCCGAGCAATGCTGGACAGACAACTACTATGCCCACATGCCCAAGGCGATGGATGCGTTTCTGGCCGACCACTCCGACAATCCCTCTGCACAAGTCTTTGCTCGCCGCATGAACGAGGAAATCGCCTACTACGAGGCTAACAAGGACACCTTCGGCTATGTATTCTATATCGGAAGGAAAAAGTGATACAGACGGCGAGAATCCTCTTGAGACATTGGCAAGACAATGACGCTGAGAGCCTATACAAATATGCCGGCGACCCAGACGTAGGGCCGCTGGCAGGCTGGGAGTCTCATAAGAGCATAGATGAAAGTCTGAACATCATTCGTACCGTCTATGGGAATGATACTACTTGGGCTATCGTGCTTGACGATGAGCCAATAGGTTGCATCGGCTATATGAGAACATTCGAACTCAATCTGCCCGTACATGATGGCGATGTCCTTGTGGGCTATTGGGTGGCAAAAACTTATTGGAATCAAGGTATTTGCACGGAAGCACTCCGTTTGATGCTGGCTCACATGCAGGCAATGACCAACATCCGTTCACTCATTAGTTGCCATTATGCCGACAACCCCGCCTCTGGGCGTGTCTTGGAAAAATGCGGCTTTAAGCCAACTGGAGAGGCCTCCACCGACGAAACGCTTCATGAGGACACAGATAGGCCAAGTCGGATCGT
>JAZUMZ010000136.1:0-21783 GCA_045603885.1 Bacteroidaceae bacterium
TTATGAAATGATATTATACAATTGGTTTTAAAAATGTATTTAAATGAAATCGTCAAAATCTGAATCCAAGAGTTGCAAGAATCTGGCTTCTGTTGTTGTTGATTTTTGTTGGAATAAGGGCTTCGTCATCAAATGCGTAGAAATCACCTTTTTGGCTTTGATACTGGTATGCGAGATCAAAATAACCGTCTTTAAAGCGATATCCAAGACCGCATGTGAATCTGTTAGTACCTTTCCAATTTGTAAAATCAGTCTCACCGTTATAACCGTCATAATAAGTCTCTTTCCACGCATTACTCTCTATAGGAGAAGAAACGTAGTTGTAACCAAATCTTAGAGCAAACGAGGAGATAGGCTTGATTTCCAGACCTACTCTTAACGTATGTTGTGTCTTGAGTTGGTCGTTAACTTTATCGTTTAATACATCAAAGTATGCGTCGTTCTCCCAATCCTTTGAGCGATAGTGCGTTGTGCTTAGGTCTGAGATTTCATATTGAGCTCCCAGGGCTACTACTTTTCCAAAAGTGTGTCCAAGACTAAAACCGAATTTCCAAGGTGTACGGTAGTTATATTCATAAGGATCAGCTTGACGTCCGTAGGGGCGGTCTGTGTTGTCTGCAAATACAGTAGTACCGTTGCAATCCTCAAGTGAATACCATGTTGGAGTGTGGACAGAAACTCCGAAACGGAATGGTGAATTTTTGAATGGCCTTACAATAGCTCCTAATTTTACATCAAATCCATTACCGTTTATGTCATACCAGTTTTCCACATCGTATGTGAAATGGTCAATACCTGTCTCAGTATAGTATGAATCTCGTTTATAATCTACGTTATAAACACCGATGGTTGCACCAAGAAAGAGTTGGTCTGATATATTGAAAGACACATTGAAGTCTGCTTGGTTTATAGCTCCTCTGGTGTTTCTTTTGTAATTAGCTGTTTCTGCTGGTGAGCCTGAAAATGTTTTATTCGTTTCATCATATGCAAGTGCCCCGGAATTAGCCATCACATCTGTAAATAATCCAAAATAATTTTCGGAAAGCGACTTCTGTGCTAAACCTGCAGCTTGTAAAGATTGGGAATAAGTGTCGTTCAGATGATCTATGTTTATATCAGCATTGGCAAAGAAATTCTTTCTCTTCTGGTAATTAATACCGAAGTTAACATATTTCAGCCCAGAGCCAGGTTGGTCTTGTCCTAAAGTAAAAACAGCACCAGCCTGATCAAAAGATATCCTTGAAGACTCTTTTCCCAACTGACCGGATTCGCCGGTTACTAACACACTTCCAGTAACAGCTACATCAGCTCGTTTGTATATTGCTATTCCGGCAGGGTTACTACCCATGACAGAGATGTCTCCACCCAATGCGTCAAGTGCACCACCAAGAGATACATATCTTGCCGTTCCATTAAGATCTGATGTTGCTATGTTTTCAGCGCTATATTGATCCTGAGCTATAACTGAGGCGAAAGATGCCGCTGAGATTATTGTTAAAACTAATTTTTTCATTTATTTTGAATTATTTTAAAAAAAAGATGAGTTATTAAATATGACTTCTTTTCATCATTTTAACGACGGCCTCCCCCGCGGCCACCTCCGCCTCCGAAGCCACCGCCACGGCTTCCACCTCCGAAGCCACCACTGTGGCCTCCTCCGAAACTACTGCGTCCGCCGCCACCTCCGAAACTGCTGCGTCCGCCTCCAAAACTTGAGCTTGATGGTGAATAAGAAGAACGAGATGGTGTATAAGATGAATTTGATGATCTGCCAGAATATGTACTTCTTGAAGGAGCGTAAGTTGACCTACCGGATTCATAATTAGTCCGTCCTGAATTGGTGTATCCTCTTGAGCTGCTAGGACGATCATATGAATACCTGTTACGTCCCATTGTTCCATTTACACGAGTGTCAGGTGTGTTCACGCTTCTCGACCTGCTGTAATCATTATAAGAGCTTCTACCCTGTAGGTTGTTGTAGCTTCTTAGGCTTCCACGTGTGGGTCTTCCACCTTCACCACGCATTGAACGGGCAGTCAAATTTCCTCTTGATGCGATGCCGGTCCCTCGACCACCGAAAGTACCAGTTGATCTGCTGGCGTTTCCACCGTTTGCAAGGTGGTTTGTACGAATTCCATTGCCTCTGTCAAAACGATTTCTGAAGTTTCCGACTCCTCCACCTCTGTGTGAGAAATGTCCGTGATTCCACCTGTGGCCATGCCAATAAGAGTGATGCCATCCGGGTCCCCATCCCCAATAACTCCAATGATAAGGATAGTTCCACCCCCACAAACCACCGTACCAGCAGCTCCATGGGCCCCAAGACCATCCATATCTCCATCCCCATGAGTAGAAGAATGGATCATAATAAGCATCATACATGTAGTCATAAATGCCATAGTCATAAACGAGATCCCAATAATAAGGGCTGCTTAGTGCAACCGCTGCTCTTGGTGAATGGAATCTTAATATTCTTCTGGAATATGCATAATCATCTGTTTGGTCTATGCTGGTAGAGTCAGTATTAAAAACCGTGTCATTACTTTCATAGTCAAGACTGTAGTCCACACCGTCTTCACCTGCTGATGGATTGAATGAGAAACGTCTGTTGTATTCATCCTCATCACGTGAATTGCTGTTATAAACGGCATACTTTGAATTCTCGTAAACAGATACTTCATCATTTGCACTAATACGAGGTGATCTCACCCTCCTGACAGTCTCAACTTTTCCCTCCAAATCAGGAGTAAAATATAAATCATCGTCCTGAGCCATTGCGTGAGTCAAAGGCAAAGCAATTAATGTGAGTAAAAAGAATCTTTTCATATCATTATAAGCTATTTTTGTTAATAATCGTATTTTTTCAAATGCAAAGTTATAATTAATTAAAGAAACCTGTAGTGGATTTTCCCTAAATAGGTGTAGGATTTTCCCTACTCAATCATTTATCTGTAAAAATTTTGTTTTAATTCATGAATTTTATGTAAATTTGCATAAGTAAAATTAATGCAAGAAAAATATCAACTCAAAAACGAGAAAAAGATATTTTGACATTTTTATTGATTTTGAAATATGTCTGAAAAACAAGGTATAATACGACTACGTGGCATTCGTGTAAACAATTTGAAGAGTATAAACCTTGACATTCCTCATAATAAACTTATAGTTGTCACAGGTGTGAGTGGTAGTGGAAAATCTTCACTGGCATTCGATACTTTATATGCTGAAGGTCAACGACGATATGTTGAGAGTCTTAACACTTATGCACGTCAATTTCTGGGTCGTATGAACAAACCAGAGTGTGATATTATTGAGGGAATACCACCGGCCATTGCAATAGAGCAAAAGGTAATAAGTCGTAATCCTCGTTCCACGGTTGGAACATCCACGGAGATATATGATTATCTAAGGATGTTATTTGCTCGTATCGGACATACATATTCTCCAATAAGTGGCAATGAGGTTAAGAAGCATTCGCTTGATGACATAATTGAATGTGTGCAAAAATATCCTGTAGGTACACGCATGATGGTTTTATCCCCGATATCACTTCATGACAACCGTTCACTGAACGAGCAATTAGACATTTACCTTAAAGAAGGATATGCGCGTGTGGATGTATCTGGTGAAATCAGACAAATATCAGACCTTTTGTCAGATACAGACCTTAAGTTGAAAACAGAAGACATCAATTTGTTAATTGATAGAATGATATCAGGTGATGACAAATCCACAACAGCGCGTCTCTCTGATTCTATACGTACGGCACTGTACGAAGGCCAGGGAGTATGCGTGTTGAGGTTCTTCCCCACTCCAGATATCAACGATCTCAAGATTCCAGAATCTCATTTTTTCTCGACACATTATGAGTGTGACGGTATTACTTTTGAAGAACCAAACGAACAAATGTTCTCTTTTAATTCTCCTATTGGCGCATGTCCTGAATGTGGCGGATTTGGTCGTGTTATAGGAATTGATGAGGGTTTAGTGATTCCGGATAGTTCTTTGAGTGTATATGAAGGTGCTGTTGTTTGTTGGCGTGGTGAGAAAATGAGTGAATGGAAAAATGAGTTTGTGAGGCGTGAATCGCCTAATGGTTTCCCGATATTTGCACCGTATTACTCTTTAACTTCAGAGCAGAAAGACATTCTTTGGCATGGACATGGTAACCCATTACATGATGATGTTTGTATTGATAATTTTTTCTCAATGCTGAAAAAAAACCAATACAAAATTCAATATCGTGTAATGCTTTCCCGATACAGAGGTAAGACAATTTGTCCTTTATGTCATGGCAGCCGTCTGAAAGAATCGTCTAATTATGTAAAAGTTGGGGGGCGCACAATTTTCGAATTGATTTCTATGCCGATAAGTGAACTGCGCATTTTTTTTAATGAAATATGTCTGTCAGATACAGACCGGGCTGTTGGGAGCAGATTGTTGACAGAAATCAGCAATCGTTTGAGATTCCTTGATGATGTCGGGCTTGGGTATCTAACCTTGGGGCGTATGCGCAATTCTCTATCGGGTGGTGAAAGTCAAAGGGTGAATCTTGCTTCCAGTTTAGGAAGCAGTCTTGTCGGATCTCTATATATTCTTGATGAGCCAAGCATCGGACTCCATCCTAGAGACACTATGCGTTTGATACATGTCCTTGAGGAATTACGTTCCTTGGGTAACACGGTAATCGTTGTAGAACATGACGAGGATATTATGAAACATGCGGATTATATCATTGACATGGGACCTGACGCTGGTCGCCTTGGTGGTGAGGTTGTTTGGCAGGGTAACTATTCTGATATTATAAAATCCTCTAATATAAACCGTTCACATACACTTCAATATCTGACAGGTAAATTTCAAATTGTAAAACCGAAGACCAGACGATTTTGGAATCATAGCATTACGGTGAAGGGTGCACGTGAAAACAATCTGAAAGGAATAGATGTTGAGTTCCCCTTGAATGTTATGACGGTTGTTACCGGTGTTAGTGGAAGTGGTAAATCCACTTTGGTAAATAAAATATTATATTGCGGATTAAAACGACATTTTGATGAGCAGAGCGATCGTCCTGGTCAATACAGCAGCATTGAAGGTGATTTGGACATGTTGAAAAAAGTTGTGTTCGTAGATCAGAACTCTATAGGTACATCAAGTCGCAGTAATCCTGTTACATACATAGGTGCATACGATGAGTTACGTCAGCTTATGGCTTCTCAGCAGTTGTCTCTTCAGATGAATTATACACCGTCATTTTTCTCTTTCAATACAGCTGGTGGACGTTGTGAGGAATGTAAGGGTGAAGGTACGGTGACTGTAGAGATGCAATTTATGAATGATTTGGTAATGGAATGTGAATCATGTCATGGAAAAAGATTTAAACGTGATATTTTGGATGTCATGTATGATGGCAAAAATATAAATGACATACTTAACATGACAATAAATCAAGCCATAGAGTTTTTTGCAGAACGTAATCAAAAAAAGATTCTAAACAAATTATTACCTTTGCAAAATGTCGGACTTGGCTATCTTAAGATGGGACAAAGTTCAAGTACGTTATCGGGTGGTGAAAACCAACGTGTTAAATTAGCTTACTATTTGAGTCAGGAAAAAGTACATCCTACTTTATTCATATTTGACGAACCTACAACTGGTCTTCACGCCCATGATATAGAACGTTTGCTTGTCTCATTTGACTCACTGATAAAACGTGGACATACAGTTTTGATTATTGAACATAATATGGATGTGATACAATGTGCAGATCATATTATAGACTTGGGGCCAGAAGGTGGAGAATCAGGTGGATATGTCGTTTGTTGTGGTACACCAGAACAAATAGCTTCTCATCCTGAATCACATACTGGCATGTTTTTAAAAAAGAAACTTAATATATAGTAGATTATGCGAAAAAGTACTACCTTAGTTATGCTTTTAACTATTATTACTTTTTTTGTAATTATAGTAGATGTAAATGCAAAACCAAAGCATAGATTAATCAACACTCCACAATTAATTGATACTGTTAAGTTTGAAGATTATTTTTGTGACAGCACTCTAAGATTGGACTATGTTTTTGCGGGTGACAACCATAGTCAACACATTTTTTTCCATCAGGCGAGCAAATCTAAGCGATGGGCAGGCCGAAGACATAATTTATCCGAATTGTTTCTTAAAGGCAATGGTCAGATTACTATAAGGGATACTGAAAGTCAGAAGATTATATATACAAATTCTTTTTCCACCCTTTTCCAAGAATGGCAGACTGAAGAGGAAGCCACAATGGTTAGTAAATCTTTCGAAAACAGCTATATAGTTCCATTTCCCCGTTCAAGTATCAAAGTGACTATTACATTAAGTGATACTCATGGAAAAATTACTTCAGAATTGAGTCACACCATAGACCCTTCAGACATTTTAATACGTGATATGTCATCGCACACCAATAAATATGACTATGTGCTTCAAAATGGAGATTTGTCTTCGTGTATAGATATAGCTATTCTATCGGAAGGTTATACATTGGACGAGATGGATAAATTTCACAATGACTGCAATCGTACAATTGAAGCTTTATTTAGCCATGAACCCTTCACATCGTTGAAATCCCGTTTCAATATTGTTGCAGTTGAATGTCCCTCAACTCTTTCCGGTCCGACAATCCCCCGTGAGAATCGTTGGAACAATCTTTCCTGTGGTACTCAATATGATACTTTTTATACGGACCGTTATCTTATGACAAGTAAAATGTGGGATGTTTATAATCAATTAGACAACATTCCCTTTGAGCATATTATAATTTTAGTCAATAGCAGCCTTTACGGTGGTGGTGGAATCTTTAATCAGATTAATGTGTTCCCATCTGATCATCCAACTTTTAAACCTTTATTAGTCCATGAATTTGGCCATGGTTATGGAGGTTTAGCAGATGAGTATTATTACGATGATCAATATGAGACAAAATATCCTTCCGATACAGAACCTTGGGAACCAAATATAACCACACTCGTGGATTTTGGCAAAAAATGGAAAAATCTGTTACCAAAAGAGACAACAATACCGACACCTGAGAGAAAAGAATTTCCAATATCTTTTTCCCAAACAGATTTTATGCGTTATTTGACTAGTACAGTTGGTGTGTTTGAGGGTGGTGGTTATCAATCCAAAGGAGTTTACCGCCCTGCCCAAGAATGTAGGATGAAAGTGTTGGAAGTGGAAGATTTTTGTCCTGTGTGCAAACGTGCACTTATAGATATAACCAACTTTTATACACAATAAGGCATGTGTCAGCTGTTGGCTTTATTATTTGTCTTGATGAACTCATCAATGAGAATAAATCGATAAAGATTGCATCCTATAAAGTTACCAAGCACAATAACTATCCATATTAGAAACAGGTTAACCGTAATGTTATTTGCTGCAAGATAATAATATGCGTCAGCAATAGAGTGTCTGAATCCGCACATAATGAAGAGCGGTACTCCAAACAACAACGGTAAAAATTTTTGTTGTCTGCCAAACTCAACAGCCGTAGTCATAATAAAACCGCAAGGTATTGCCAGAAGGAAGTTGGGCATATAACCAGCGTTGAGCCGTCCATCCACAATCTTTCTTGCAGCATCCTGTAGGGACGTCATGTCGGTAATCTGTGGCCATGCCAAAAGAGCCACAAGAAAACAACCGACAACGTTGCCAATTAGAATAGACGAAAAAAGGTATGCGATTGATTTACCAGAGTTGAAATACCCGGCTTTTCCTGTAAACAACGCTAATTGGTAATGAACAACAGTTAAAAGTCCAAATGTAAATAATACAGCACCAGTCAATCCACCCACATTGAGAAATACATATCCTCCTAATGAAATGGCAATGCCTGCCAATATTGCTTTTTGAAATGTTTTAGCAAAAGACATAATCAACTATTGTTATTGTTATTAAATGAAAAAGAGGGAAACGGAATAATGTTTGTTGAAAATTATATTTCCATTTCCCTCTTTGAAAAACTATTATATAAATTTAATCTTCGGTATGTTATGACAGGAATCCAAGCAGGACACCAGCTGCTACAGCAGAGCCTATGACACCTGCCACGTTCGGTCCCATTGCATGCATTAACAGGAAGTTTGTGCTATCTGCTCTTAATCCTTCCTGATTTGATATTCTTGCTGCCATAGGTACAGCGGATACGCCTGCATTACCGATTAGCGGGTTGATCTTTTTGCCTTCTGGCAGGAAGATATTGAAAATCTTTACAAAAAGTACACCAGATGCTGTTGCAATTATAAAAGCAAATGCTCCTAACGCAAAAATTTTCACAGTGTCAATTGTAAGGAATTCGCTAGCTTGTGTTGAGCATCCCACAGTTAATCCTAGTAACATAACTACGATATCATTCAATGCAGATCCGGCTGTTTTTGCAAGTCGGGTTGTTTTAGTACTCTCTTTTAAGAGATTACCAAAGAACAACATTCCGAGCAATGGCAGACCTGATGGTACAATAAATGTTGTGATAAGCAATCCGACAACTGGGAATAGTATTCTTTCAGTTTGGCTCACCTCTCTTGACTTTTCCATTCTGATAAGTTTTTCCTTCTTAGTGGTCAAAGCCCTCATTATAAATGGCTGGATAACAGGTACAAGAGCCATATAGCTATATGCACAAACCGCAATAGCTCCCATCAGATTTGGTGATAGTTTGGATGACAAGAAAATTGCAGTCGGTCCATCCGCACCGCCAATAATTGCGATTCCTGCAGCCTGGTTAGGCTCAAAGCCCAATGCTAATGCAATGATATATGCACCGAATATGCCGAACTGTGCAGCAGCTCCGACTAACATCATTTTGGGGTTGGCAATTAGAGCTGAGAAATCTGTCATAGCACCGATACCCAAGAATATCAGAGGTGGATACCACCCAAGTTTAACTCCTTGATAAAAAAAGTTCAGGACAGAATTGTCTTCATATAATCCGATTTCCAATCCGGCAGATTTGAAAGGTATGTTTCCAAGAATAATACCAAGACCAATCGGTATGAGCAGGAGTGGTTCAAAGTCTTTCTTAATAGCAAGCCAAATAAAGAATGCTCCAACAAGAATCATTATAACATTCTCCCACATTAGGTTTGCAAAACCTGTATATGTTAGAAAGTCTGAGAATTTTTCTCCAATGAAGCTCATAGTACTACTTTCCAATAACATAATATTATCTATTTTAACAGTTGTTTACTTAGGGCTTCTCTTATCCAATTGTAACGAGGACGGCACCTTCCATAACTGTATCGCCTTTTGCCACCCTGACTTCAGCAATTTTACCGTCTCTGTCAGCATCAATGTTGTTCTCCATTTTCATTGCCTCGAGAACCACCACGGTGTCACCTTTCTTAACAGCTTGGCCTGGTTTGACTTTAATGTCGTTGATAGTTCCTGGGAGCGGAGCCTTAATTGCAGACATTCCGGCTTCAACCTTCTCTTGTTCAGCTTTAGGTGCCTCTACTGTTTTAACAGGAGCAGCCACGGCTCTGACAACAGGCTTGGGTTGTGCGATAGGCTTTTCCATCTCTACGTCGAAATCTACTCCATTGACCTCAACTTTTGCGATGTTGTCTTCAACTCCTTTAATTATTACATTGTAGTCAACACCTTTTATTTTATAATTATATTCTTTTACCATAATGCATTAAAGTATTTAAATTAGTTGGTTGGAACAAAATGTGAAACTTCATGTCTGAGATTATGATCTTTACTTTCCCATTCAGATACGTGATGTTGTATGGTAATAATACCACTTTCTATGTCGTGCATATTTCCAAGATATTCATGTAGGGCAAGAGAAATTGCAGCCACATAATTTTCTGTTGGAATACCTTTTGTCTCCAATCCTTCTTTTGCGATAACAACAACCCTGTTTGCCTCTTCTCTAAGTTTCATAATGGCTTTATATTTTGCCATTCGATTCAATTTGTTGATAATCCATCCAAATATATAGAAGAAAACAAATAATGATAATAAACATCCGAAAACTATACCCATAGAGATAACTGTCATAGCAAGTCCATTTGGATCTTTTTCTTTCCACTCCTTAACTTTGTCAGAATTACCTTTGTGAATGTTTGGTGAGTCAGGAGTAGCCTTTTCTTTGGGCATAGTCTTCCATTCATCATCTATTTTGACATATGTAAACCCAGGTTTGAGATCGGCAGGAATAGTTACACTGTCTAATAAATCAACAGCATTGCCGTCGTATAGTGCAATAAATATTGGTTCTCCGGTTTTTCTGAGTTTGAAGTTTGTGTGGAGCGTTCCTCTATTTGTGCATGAGTCGGCAAAAAAGGTGATGATTTGTTTTCCTTTTAAGTTTGTACGTTCATCCCCTGATGGAATGATAGACATCATTGCTTCTCTGGCAGGTGCACTCAAAGTATCAACAAGTACTCCCTTGTTGATAGTCAGAAAACAATTCCGAATGTCGTGAGTTGTATATGAGGTGTTTTCAATCTCAATCCAGCTGTGCACGTCTCCAAATTCGTCTTGGTATCCGACTTTTTCTCCTTCCTGTGCTATGTAAACTTCAGTAATTCTGAAGTCATGTGCCCCTTGTGCAAAAGAACATAAAGCTGCGAGAAAAGCAAATGAAAATAATAATATTTTTTTCATTGTCAGAATAATTTTAGAGTGGAATATTACCGTGTTTCTTGGGAGGATTAGACAAACTCTTTCCTGCAAGTTGCTCAAGTGCGCGGATAACGCGGAAACGTGTGTTCCGAGGTTCAATAACATCATCAATGTATCCGTATTTGGCTGCATTATAAGGATTAGCAAACAACTTTGTGTACTCGTCTTCTTTATCCTTTATAAATGCAGCAGCGTCTTCACCAGCCTCTTTCTTTGCTTTGGCCTCTTTTGCATAAAGAACTGCAACGGCTCCAGAACCTCCCATAACGGCAATTTCTGCTGACGGCCATGCATAATTCAGGTCTCCTCTAAGCTGTTTGCAACTCATGACGATATGACTGCCTCCATAAGACTTTCTCAATGTTATTGTAACCTTTGGAACAGTGGCCTCTCCGTATGCATAAAGCAATTTTGCTCCATGCAGGATAACAGCGTTGTATTCTTGTCCTGTTCCTGGTAAGAATCCTGGTACATCAACCAATGAGACTATAGGAATATTAAATGCGTCACAGAACCTTACAAACCGTGCTCCCTTTCGGCTTGCGTTGCAATCAAGCACACCGGCGAATTTGCTTGGCTGGTTGGCCACAATTCCAACAGACCTTCCATTAAATCTTGCAAATCCAATAATTATGTTTTGAGCAAAATTGGGCTGAACCTCAAAGAACTCACCATTATCGGTTATAGCTCCAATTACCTCATACATATCGTATGCCTGGTTTGGATTATCTGGTATAATCTCGTTAAGAGAATCCTCCATCCTGTCAACAGGGTCATTGCATTCTACAATAGGGGTGGTCTCCTGATTGTTTTGAGGAATATATGACAACAACTGCTGAATCATAGCTATAGCCTCCTCCTCTGTCGCAGCGGTGAAATGAGTCACACCAGACTTTGTTGAGTGCACGCTTGCACCTCCGAGACTCTCCTGGTCCACATTTTCTCCAGTCACTGTTTTTACCACTGCTGGTCCAGTAAGGAACATATATGATGTGTTCTCCATCATAAGGGTAAAGTCGGTGAGTGCGGGTGAATATACTGCACCTCCGGCACATGGACCGAAAATTCCAGAAATCTGTGGTATGACACCTGATGCGAGAATGTTACGCTGAAAAATTTCAGCATATCCCGCAAGTGCGTTTATACCTTCCTGGATACGCGCTCCACCAGAGTCGTTTATGCCGATTACGGGTGCACCCATCTTCATGGCCATATCCATAACCTTGCATATCTTTTGTGCCATTGTTTCTGACAGAGATCCACCGTTCACGGTGAAATCCTGTGCAAACACATACACCAGTCTTCCGTTAATAGTACCTGATCCCACAACAACTCCATCTCCAAGGAATTGTTTTTTCTCCATGCCAAAATTGTAGCATCTATGGAGTTTAAACATGTCAAACTCTTCAAAACTACCTTCATCAAGAAGCATTTGCAGGCGTTCTCTTGCCGTAAATTTACCTCTTGCGTGTTGTTTGTCGATTGCTTTCTCGCCACCTCCGATTTTGGCTTTGGCTCGCAGTTCGATTAACTCTTGTATTCTTTCTGTCTGTTTGCTCATTTTTAACTGACTTTATTTATGGGTACTTCTATAAATTAGTTTTTATTATTACTTGGGTGCTTCATTTCACTTCAACGCTTTACATTTCTTAGGGGCATCTTGGCTCTTCCCAGCCTTGAACCATAGCTCGCTATGCTTCTGCGGCTGCAAGAATCAAACTGCTCGCTAATAAATTGTAAATCGTCTGAAGCTAATTTATGGAACCACCCTTATTTGATAAGAATAAACAGATATATAAACAACAATTAATCCAGACATCAATATGGTGTCTGGAATAACTGTAAAATTATTTTTGCGGTTCACATAATTCGGTGAGTATTCCTGCTGTTGATTTCGGATGCAAGAATGCGATGCTCATATTTTCCGCACCTGGCCTTGGCGTTTTGTCAATAAGCCTGATTCCTTGTTCGTCGCATTGTACAAGAGCGTTAGCGACACCATCTTCAATAGCAAAGGCAACATGATGTACTCCTTTACCACCTTTCTCCATGAATTTTGCAACTGCACTTTCCGGACTTGTTGGCTCCAGAAGCTCAAGTTTTACCTCACCTACTTTAAGAAAAGCAGTCTTAACTTTTTGATCAGCCACTTCTTCAATGGCGTAACACTTTAATCCGAGTGTGTTCTCGAAATAAGGGAGCACCTCGTCAATGCTCTGGACTGCAATGCCCAGATGGTCAATACGAGAAATTTTCATGATTATTTATTTTGAATTTTTAAGTTTAAACAAAACGGTCTCAAATATTAACATTTGCAAAAAATGTCGTAAATATTCAAGATTTATGCAAAGTTACGAATTAATAATTAATAATGAAAGGAAAAACAGAAAAAAATCACAGCAATCCTTTTGTTGAAGGAAGTTGATAATTATAGATATCACGTTTTACCGCCATTCGTAATGCTCTGGCCAGTGCTTTAAAAATACCCTCAATCTTATGATGCTCGTTTTCTCCCTCAGCTTTGATGTTTAGATTTATGCGTGTGGCATCACTGAAACTTTTGAAAAAATGGAAAAACATTTCTGTTGGAACGTCTCCTATCTTTTCTCTTTTGAATTCAACGTTCCATATCAGCCATGCTCTTCCGCCAAAATCTATTGCTGCCTGACAAAGGCAATCGTCCATTGGCAGGGTGAATCCATATCTTTCAATTCCTCTTTTGCTACCAAGAGCTTTGTAAATACATTCTCCCAAAGCTATACCAGTATCTTCAATTGTATGATGCTCATCAACATAAAGATCACCTTTGACTTTAACAGTCAAATCTATATTTCCATGTTTTGCTATCTGCTCAAGCATGTGGTCAAAAAAGCCTAATCCGGTTGATATTTCCGAATTGCCTGTGCCGTCAAGATTGACTTTTGTGTAGATGTCTGTTTCTTTAGTCTTTCGGGATATTTCTGCTACCCTTTCTCCTGCAAAAAGAATTTCAGATATTTTGTCCCAATCAAGTGAGTCTGAAAGAATAAGTGCTTTACAACCTAAATTTTCAGCCAATTTTGCATCTGTAATTCTGTCTCCGATGACATAAGAATGTTCCAGGTCGTAATCACCGTTCATATATTGCGTAAGCATTGCCGTACCAGGTTTCCTGGTGGGAAGCTTGTCTTCAGGAAACGACCTGTCAATTAGAATATTGTCGAATTCTACCCCCTCACCTTTTAGTGTTTGTAACATGCAGTTGTGGGTTGGCCAGAAATCCGCTTCTGGATATGACTCTGTACCCAGCCCATCTTGATTTGATACCATAACAAATTCAAAATCAAGATGTTTTCTTATGAAATAGAGATTCCTTATAACTCCTTTTACAAATTGGAATTTCTCAAACGAGTCAATTTGTTCATCTTTAGGCTCGACAAGTATGGTTCCGTCACGGTCTATAAAAAGTGCTCTTTTCATTTTTACAATTAATCATTATAAGTTCTAAGTGCTGAAAGCAGTCTTGAATTCTCCTCTCTTGTCCCTACTGTAATCCTGAGGCAGTTATCGCACAACTCCACCTTACTACGATTTCTTACAATAATCTTGTTCTTGACTAAATAATTATATATTTTATCAGCATTCACTACTTTAACTAGAAAAAAGTTGGCATCAGTCGGGTAAACTTTTATGGTAATTGGTAAACTCGCTGTTGCTGACATCAACAATTCTCTTTCTTCCTTAATTAAAACAATACGGTGATGAAGCGTATTCATATCAGAAAGAATCTGTGTTGCAGCCTTTTGTGTGAGTGAATTTACGTTGTAAGGATATTTAACTTTATTGAATAACTTGATAATATCTTCAGACGCAAATGCCATTCCAAGTCTGATAGCAGCGCTTCCGTAAGCCTTTGAAAATGTGTTAAGAACAATGAGATTAGGATATTTTAAAATATCATTTCTCATAGGGCGTTGTTCTTGAAAATCAGAATATGCCTCATCTACTACAACGATACCCTCAAAATTGTTGATTATTTTCTCTATATCTTTCCTTGGGAAGGCATTTCCTGTTGGATTGTTGGGTGAGCATATAAAAATTGCTTTGGTGTTTGCGTCTGCAGCTTCTAACAGCTTATCCGCATTCATATGATAATTGTCATCAAGTGGAACTTTCCTATATTCCACATCGTTGATGTTTGCACAAACCTCATACATGCCATAGGTTGGCGAGATCGCCACAACGTTATCAATTTGTGGTCTGCAAAAAATCCTAAATATCAGGTCTATAGGTTCGTCTGATCCATTACCGAGAAAAATATTCTCCTCGGGAACCTCTTTAACGGGAGAAATAACAGCTTTTAAGTGGTGCTGTAATGGATCTGGATACCTGTTTAAAGGATAATTGTAAGGGTTTTCATTAGCGTCAAGGAACACTTCGGCTTTAGCACCTTTATATTCGTCTCTGGCGGAGCTGTAAGGTTTCAGGTTCCATATATTAGGTCTAACTAAAAGTTCAAGTAACATAGTTTAAGTGGTTTAAGTATAATATGTTATATTGTGTCTGTTACGGATAATCTTCTTAATTTCATTGCGCTTTCATGTGCGTTAAGTTGTTCTGCGTTAGCCATGATTTCCACAGTTTGAGCTATAGATCTAACACCCTCCTTGGATAACTCCTGAAATGTGATTTTTTTGCAGAAACTGTCTAAAGACACACCGCTATATGCAGTAGAATACCCGTTTGTAGGTAGGGTGTGGTTGGTTCCAGATGCGTAGTCTCCCGCACTTTCACAAGAATACTGTCCCAGGAAAACAGACCCTGCGTTTACAACCATATTTGCAGCTTTAACATAGTCTTTTACATTTAAAATCAGATGTTCTGGCGCATAAACGTTTATTATACGCATTGCTTGCTCAATATTCTCAACGAGAATGCACTTGCTGTTGTCAAGAGAGGCTTTAGCCATTTCTTTCCTTGGCAAACAATCAAGCTGTTGTTCCAACTCGGTTAAGATCTGAGGAATGATGGATTCATCAGTAACAACAAGAATCACCTGTGAATCATAACCATGTTCAGCTTGAGACAATAAGTCTGCTGCCACAAACTCAGGATTTGAGTTCTTGTCTGCCACCACAGCGACTTCAGACGGTCCTGCCGGCATATCAATCGCAACATCATAAAGTGAAACAACCTGTTTGGCAGTCATGACATATTGGTTACCCGGTCCGAATATTTTAAACACTTTCGGTACAGTTTCTGTACCGTATGCCATAGCTCCAATGGCCTGTACGCCTCCGATTTTAAAGATTCTATCTACTCCAGCTGTTTTTGCGGCAAAGAGAATAGCCGGGTTAACCGTACCGTCTTTGGCGGGTGGTGTGCAAAGTATGATTTCTCTACATCCTGCAATCTTTGCAGGTGTAGCCAGCATAAGAACAGTTGAGAACAGAGGTGCGGTACCACCAGGAATATATAGTCCCACTTTTTCAACAGGTACCGCTTTCTGCCAACAAACAACACCTTTTGCCGTCTCTACTTTTAATGAGTTGAAAACTTGTGCCTCATGAAAAGTTCTTATATTCTTGTATGCGTCAGAAATAGCATTTTTAAGGTTTTCCGGAATCAATGATTCTGCCGCGTCAATCTCCTGTTTCGTAACTTGAAGATTCTTGACTTCTGTCTTGTCGAACTTCAATTCATATTCTTTGACAGCGTCATCGCCACGTTTCCTTACATCGTCAAGTACCTTATTAACAACCTCATAAAGCTCATCGCTCTTCTTTTGAGGCCGTTTTGTGATAAATTCAAAGTCGGCAGGATTTGGATATTTAATAAGTTGCATATATAACGGATTATTAGACGTTGGATATTGCAAATAGGATAAAATTTATAGAATCATTTTCTCAATCGGTAAAACAAGAATTCCTTCAGCTCCAAGATTTTTTAACTGACCTATAATTTCCCAGAAGCGTTTTTCATCAAGCACAGTATGTATGGAACTCCATCCTTCTGTGGCAAGCGGCATTACTGTCGGGCTTTTGATACCCGGCAGCACTTCGATAATTTGTTTAACTTTGTCAGAAGGTGCATTCATAAGTACATATTTCTTGTCGTCTGCCGCCATGACTGACTCAATTCTAAACAATAATTCGCTCAATATTTCTTTTTTGTCTTCTGTAAGTTTCGGATTGGCAATGAGCAGGGCCTCGCTTTTCATTACAACTTCCACCTCTTTGAGGTTGTTGCTGACAAGTGTCGAGCCTGAAGAAACAATATCAAAAATACCATCAGCCAGACAAATTCCAGGTGCGATTTCCACAGAACCTTGTATTACATGAATATCTATGTTAATACCTTTCTCTTTCATGTAACGGTTTAATATTCCCGGATATGATGTCGCGATTTTCTTTCCATCAAACCAACTGATATCCTTGTAATCAATAGCTTTTGGTATGGCAAGGGAAAGTCTGCATTTACTAAACCCCAATCTTTTAACTATTTCTGCCTGTTCGTTCTTTTCCACGAACTCATTTTCTCCTACAATTCCTAAGTCTGCCACTCCGTTGGCAACTGTCTGAGGTATGTCATCATCGCGTAGATACAAAACTTCAAGAGGAAAATTAGAAGCCTGCACCAATAATGTTCTCTTCGCAGGATTTACTTTAATTCCCGATTCCTTTAACAAGTCCATTGTGTCTTCAAAAAGACGTCCTTTTGATTGTACTGCAATTCTAATCATTTCTATTATAAATATTAAATTTCCAAAATATAAGAAGGCGTGATAATTTTATTAATGTCACTATGATATAATGCCATTGACGGGTATCTCGCCTTAATGACGTTGTATTGATTTCTGAAGAAACTCATTATATGGCTATATGAAAAATCATCAGTGTTATAAAGAATAAAATCATATTTGTTTCCATCCCCGATTTTTGGTAAGTGACCTTTTTCTTTATCCAACTCATCAATTGTCATGTAATCAAATGTATATCCGAGCTGTCTTAGAAGCATTACAGACGGATCTGAATCAATGTCTCTTGATACAACTAAGAATCTGAATTTCTCAGCCACCTGTTCAATAGGAACAGGCTTGTACATCATTTTTCTTATAGAGATTTTTATAAAATCAACAACTGTTTTTGCATATACGATTCCCAGAATAGGCCACTCCAACAACCACGAATATGTTTTGAAATGTTTTCTGAAGAAGATAGTCATGGCCTTGTTGAAATTATTGACATAGGTGAAAGACCCTTTTTGCGTACTTTCTCCTTTATAGTGTACTATGGAAGTAGGTAAATAGAAGTTATGATATCCGCCTTTTAAAATCCTGTATGACAAATCAACATCCTCTCCATACATAAAATAATCTTCATCGAAGAGTCCTACCTTTAACAGAGCCTCACGTCTGATAAACATAAACGCTCCGCTTAGTATTTCTATTTCTCCAACTTCGTTTTGGTTAAGGTAACCAAGATAATATCTTCCAAATCGTTTGCTTTTGGGGTATCTTTTACAAAGTCCGATTAGTTTATAGAATGCTGTGATGGGTCTTGGTATAGCTCTTCTTGACTCGGGTGCGAATCTTCCAAAAGCAAAATGCTGACTTACACCGGCTGCTCCAGCGTCGGGATGCTCGTCCATAAACTTGATACATGTTGATATGGAGTCTTCAGAAACAATAGTGTCAGGATTAATGACAAGTACATATTTTCCCTTGGCTTTTTTAATTGCAATGTTATTGGCCTTGGAGAAACCTACGTTGTCTTCATTCTGAATAAATACTACATTGTGATGATATTTTCTCAAGAACTCTATTGATCCGTCATTGCTGGCATTATCAACCACAAAGAATTCTGTTTGAATTCCTGTTGTTGCTTTTTCCAAGGAATCCAGACATTGATGTAAAAACACTGGTACTTTGTAGTTGACTATGACTACCGACAATTTCATGCTCAGTTATGCTCTTGTTGTAACTTCTCCAAATAATTCTTAATTTTATCTTTAGCCGGAATACAGAAAATAAAGCTTAACAGAATGCAAATAACCGCAGAGAAAATCCCGGTGTCGTTTAATGTGAGAAAATGAGCTGCCAGTGGGGCGGCTGATGCCAAGAACATCAGAATAATTCTCACAAGACTCCATTTGTGGTATAGAGCAACAGCATCATCTAATGTGTATCTTTTAATATTTTGCTCTGTATTCAGTCTAAACAGTTTAAATGCTGACAAAACAGCGATAAAAGACACTGCAATTGCAGCAACATTTATGAGATATTCTTTGTTTGCTCCGTTTTGGACAACAAATATGCCGTTAGGTATAACTCTTGTAAATCCAAGAATGGCAAATATAACAATCAGCACAAAATAAATCAAAAATTCTGCACGTAATTTAAACAACAATTTTTCTATATATTGATTCATAGGTTGTAATTCTGAAAAATTAAGAATTAAGTTTAAACGGAACTCTGTTGACTATAGATCTTGCCAATGTCACCTCATCGGTATATTGAATCTCGTCATTAATTGACATTCCTCTCGCCAATACAGACAGTTTTACCTCCATGAATTTCTCCAGCCTTCTCGATATTACGAAATTGGTGGTGTCGCCTTCCATCGTTGAGCTCAGTGCCAGAATGACCTCTTTTACATTACCTGCTTCAACCCTGTCAACCAAGCTTTGAATCTCCAAGTCAGCGGGCCCTACCCCATCCATTGGTGATATAACTCCTCCTAAAACATGGTACAGTCCATGAAATTGAGTCGTAGCTTCGATTGCCAGGACATCTTGAAAATTTTCTACTACACAAATTAAGTTGTCATCACGTAATGGATTGTTGCAAATAGAGCATATCTCATCATCACTAATATTATGGCACACTTTACAATGTTTAACCTCATGTCTTAGCTTTACGATGCTTTCAGCCATTGCGTCAACATCGGACTGTTCTCGTTTTAAAAGATGTAAAACGAGTCTCAATGCCGTTTTTTTGCCAATGCCGGGCAACTTTGCAAACTCATCGACAGCGCGTTCTAAAAGTACTGATGAAAATTGTTGGTTCATGTCAGTCATCAAGTTTTAGGACAGCAAGGAAGGCTTTTTGCGGAACTAGCACGTTTCCGATTTGTTTCATACGTTTCTTACCTCGCTTCTGTTTCTCCAGCAGCTTTCTTTTTCGGCTGACGTCACCACCGTAACATTTGGCAGTCACATCCTTTCTCACTTGTTTCACTGTCTCTCTTGCGACAATTTTTCCTCCTATGGCTGCTTGAATTGCGATGTCGAATTGCTGTCTTGGCAGCAGCTCTTTGAGTCTTTCACACATTCTCCTTCCCAAGAAGACACTGTTGTCAACATGTGTGAGTGTTGAGAGGGCATCTACACTCTCACCGTTAAGGAGAATGTCCAACTTTACTAATTTCGACGGTCTGAATCCTGCGGCATAATAGTCGAATGAGGCATACCCCCTGCTTATGGATTTCAATTTGTCATAAAAGTCAATAACTATTTCTCCAAGCGGCATCAAGAATTGAATCTCCACTCTGTTTCCTGTAATAAACTCCTGTTTTACGAGTTCTCCTCTTTTGGAGAGGCACAGAGTCATAATTGGTCCGATGTAGTTTGCTGTGGTGATTATCGTCGCATTGATATACGGTTCCTCCACATGGTCGATAAGAGTCGGGTCAGGCATTCCAGACGGGTTGTGTACCTCCTGTGCTCCCCCATGCTTGTCGTAAATCATATATGACACGTTTGGAACGGTTGTTATGACATCCATGTTAAATTCCCTGTCAAGGCGCTCTTGAACAATTTCCATGTGCAACAAGCCCAGGAATCCACATCTGAATCCAAAGCCCAAAGCAGCGGAACTCTCATGTTGGAATGATAATGATGCGTCATTAAGCTGAAGTTTCTCCAATGATGCCCTCAGATTCTCATAGTCTTCAGCCTCGATAGGATAAACTCCTGCAAAGACCATCGGTTTGACCTCCTGAAATCCCTCTATTGCTTTGTCAGCAGGATTGGCGACTGTTGTTATTGTATCTCCAACTTTGACTTCAGATGCATTCTTTATTCCAGATACAATATATCCCACATCTCCTGTCCTCAGTTCTTTCTTAGGAATCATATCCATCTTGAGCACACCGATTTCCTCAGCCTGATACTCTTTCTTCGTGTTGATGAACCTTACCTTCTGACCGGAGCGCATCACACCGTTGACAATCTTGAAATATGCTATAATTCCTCTGAAGCTGTTGAAAACGGAATCAAAAATCAATGCCTGCAACGGTGCCTCCTGGTTGCCTGTCGGGTGCGGAATTCTGTCAACGACAGCATCTAAGATGTCCTTGACACCTTGTCCGGTTTTACCAGATGCCAATATGATTTCCTCCGGGTCACACCCAAGCAGGTCGATAATCTCATCAGAAACCTCCTCTGGCATGGCGTTTGGCATATCACACTTGTTTATGACGGGTATAATTGTCAAATCGTGGTCAATTGCCATATACAAGTTGGAGATTGTCTGAGCCTGGACTCCTTGGGTGGCGTCCACCACAAGCAGCGCCCCTTCGCAAGCGGCAATAGACCTTGATACTTCGTATGAGAAATCAACATGTCCAGGAGTGTCAATCAGATTAATAATATATTTCTGCCCGTCTTTCTCATATTCCATCTGGATTGCATGGCTTTTTATTGTGATACCTCTCTCGCGCTCCAAATCCATGTCGTCAAGCATCTGCCCCTCTGTTACTTGGATTGTGTTGGTGAATTCCAACAGTCTGTCAGCCAAAGTGGACTTACCATGGTCGATATGTGCTATGATACAGAAGTTCCTTATATTGTTCATTATGCTTCGTTTATCGCTTTGTAAAAGTATATAGCCAAATAAAATGCAAAGTTACGGATAAACAAGCAAAAAAACAAATAATTTTATAGAATCCTGTAACAAAAGGAGTTGACATAGTGAATGTCCAGTTAGTAATAAGTAAGGGAATAAGGGTAATCCTTTCAATCCTTAAATCCTTGGTTTTATATGAACATCGCTTCGCTGGATTGAAAGGATTGGCGTGCCTGCGGCACTTGGGATTTTTGACATGAATTGCCATGTAATGACCATGAATT
>JAZUMZ010000137.1:0-4268 GCA_045603885.1 Bacteroidaceae bacterium
CAGGAATGATGATGAAATTCTCAAGTGAGTCAACAAAACCGTTTGTTGATGATTATCTTCTGTCTGACGAGTCGAGAGAAGCCGTTAAAAACAATTATATTCATATTCATGACAAGGATTACTATCCTACAAAGTCGCTTACATGTGTTCAACACCCCCTTGACAACATTCTGAACCATGGCTTCGCAGCAGGACATGGTTCGTCCCGTCCGGCTAAACGTATTGAGACTGCCAGTATGTTGGCGTGCATCTCAATGGAAACTGCACAAAACGAGATGCATGGTGGACAAGCAATTCCAGCGTTTGATTTCTATCTTGCCCCATTTGTTCGTTCAAGTTATAAGGAAGAACTTAAGAATGTTGAACAGATGACTGGACTTGATTTGACTGCGTTTTACGACCAGAAACTTGATGATTATATTTCGAAGCCTGTGGATGGTATGACTGGAGAGCAGAGAGCTGTCCAACACGCAATCAATCGAACTGTCAGTAGAGTCCACCAAGCAATGGAAGCATTTATCCATAATATGAATACAATCCATTCAAGAGGAGGAAACCAAGTAGTATTCTCAAGTATCAATTATGGAACAGATACATCGGCGGAAGGTAGATGTATTATGCGTGAACTGCTTATAAGCACCTTCGAAGGAGTGGGTAATGGGGAGACTGCCATCTTCCCTATACAAATATGGAAAAAGAAAAGAGGTGTTAACTACTTGCCAGAAGACCCTAATTATGATCTTTATTTATTGGCATGTAAGGTTTCCGCAAGACGTTTCTTCCCCAACTTCCTCAATTTGGACGCCTCTTATAACCAAAACGACGAGTGGAGAGCTGATGATCCGAAAAGATATATGCATGAGGTTGCAACGATGGGATGCCGAACCAGGGTTTTTGAAAATAGATTCGGAATGAAAACGTCTATTGGTCGAGGTAATCTCTCGTTTACGACCATCAATATCGTGAAACTGGCAATTGAGTGCATGAATGTTAAGAACAAAGAGGAACGAATAAATATGTTCTTTGCGAAACTTGACAATATTTTGTGTGTTGCCGCACGCCAGCTTGATGACCGTTTTAATTTCCAAAAGACAGCTTTTGCGAAACAGTTTCCGTTGCTTATGAGAAGTCTCTGGATTGGATGCGAGAAATTGAACCCCAATGAGTCAATAGAAGCAGTAATCAATCAAGGTACACTGGGGATTGGGTTTATAGGACTTGCCGAGTGCTTGGTGGCACTCATTGGCAAACATCACGGAGAGTCAGAAGAAGCACAAGAACTTGGACTAAGAATAGTAACATACATGCGTGATAGGGTCAATGAGTTCTGTGACACATACCATCATAACTATTCTGTTCTTGCGACACCTGCCGAAGGACTTTCCGGGCGATTTACAAAATTTGACCGAAAAGAATTCGGTGCTATACCAGGAGTGACTGACCGTGATTATTATACAAACTCTAACCATGTCCCGGTTTATTATAAATGCAATGCCAGACATAAGGCTGAGATTGAGGCGCCATATCATAACCTGACTCGCGGAGGCCATATATTCTATGTGGAAATTGATGGCGACGCAACCCACAATCCTCAAGTCATAATGAGCATTGTAGATATGATGGACAAATATGATATGGGATATGGCAGTGTGAACCACAATCGCAACAGATGTATGGATTGCGGATACGAAAATGCCGACCCGACATTGGTGATCTGCCCGAAATGCGGAAGCCATAATATAGACCGTCTGCAAAGGATTACAGGTTATCTTGTTGGTACCACAGATCGTTGGAACAAAGGTAAATTAGCGGAACTTAATGATCGTGTCACACATGTTGACTCAGGTAACCAGCTCACACTCTTTCCTGAGGATAAATTGTAGGAAACATAGAGTTTTGTAATCCCTGTTTTGTCTGTATCTTTATACTAAATATTAAAATGCTTTCTGTTCTCGACATAATAGAAGACACCATGGTTGATGGTCCGGGATTTCGGACAGCGGTCTATTCTGCTGGCTGTGTCAACAGGTGCAAGGGTTGCCATAATCCACAGTCTTGGGATATTAATAATGGAACAATGATGACCACCGCAGATATTATGGAAATCATCAATAAGGATTCTTTTGCTAATGTGTCGTTTTCTGGTGGAGACCCAATGTATCAAGTTGATGGATTTGTAGAGTTAGCGCAAGAAATACGCAAACAAACCAACAAAACCATTTGGTGTTGGACCGGATATCGTTATGAGATGTTAATAAGAATGGAAAAACAGCGCAAACTACTTGAGCTTATTGATGTTTTGGTTGACGGTCCGTTCATTGAGTCAAAAAAAGATTCAGATCTTCTTTTTAGGGGCTCAAAGAACCAACGCCTTATAGATGTAAAAAAATCTATTAAACAGGGAAAAGTGGTTCTGTATTTCGACCCAATGACAATGGTCTCATGACATAAGAAACATTTGTCATGAAGTCCAAATGGTAAGATTAATGTATAAAAATTTTCCCATGTACAAAAAAAGATGTAAATTTGCATCTGATTTTGATATACGGTAAAAAAATATAAAATAATGAAAAGTAATTTGCAAATTGCACGTGCGGCTTATCAGCCGAAATTGCCAAAAGCGCTCCTTGGCCCAGTTGTGGCAAAGGAAGGAGAACCGACACAGTCCGTAGGGAACCAAGAAGAAATAAAGGCTATGTTCCCCAACACCTATGGAATGCCTGTTGTAGAGTTTGTTGAGGGAGAAGTCAAGGAATATGCACCAATTAACGTTGGTGTTATCCTTTCAGGTGGACAAGCGCCTGGAGGTCACAATGTTATTTCAGGACTGTTTGATGGAATTAAGTCTCTTAACAAAGACTCAAAACTCTTCGGATTCATTCTTGGCCCGGGAGGACTCGTTGAACACAATTACATAGAGCTTACAGCCGACATTATTGATGAGTACCGCAACACCGGTGGCTTTGATATTATCGGTTCAGGACGTACAAAACTGGAAAAAGAAGATCAGTTTGAGAAAGGTATTGAAATACTCCGTGAGCTGAATATAAAAGCATTGGTTATTATTGGCGGTGACGATTCCAACACTAATGCATGTGTCTTAGCTGAATATTATGCTGCCAAGAAATATGGTGTCCAAGTTATCGGATGTCCAAAGACTATTGACGGTGACCTCAAAAACGAACAGATTGAGACATCGTTCGGATTTGACACCGCATGTAAAACATATGCGGAACTGATTGGTAACATTCAAAGAGACTGCAATTCTGCACGAAAATACTGGCACTTCATAAAGTTGATGGGACGCTCAGCCAGCCACATAGCACTTGAGTGCGCTCTACAATGTCAGCCTAATATCTGTTTGATCAGTGAGGAAGTTGAAGAGAAGTCTATGTCTCTTGACGATGTCGTGGAGTATATTGCTAAAGCTGTCGTAGCAAGGGCAGATGACGGCAACAACTATGGAACAGTTCTTATACCCGAGGGAATCATTGAGTTTATTCCTGCAATTAAGAAGCTTATCGCACAACTCAATGATATACTTGCTGATGATGAGAATGGCCAGAAAAGTCCTATGACAAGAGAAGAGACCATTGCGTTTGTAAAAGCTCATCTCTCAAAGGAAAACTTAGCTGTATTTAACTCTCTTCCTGACGATGTGTCCGCACAACTTGCACTTGACCGTGATCCACATGGTAATGTTCAGGTTTCTCTCATTGAGACAGAGAAACTATTATCAACAATGGTGGCAGAGAAACTTGACCAATGGAAGAAAGAAGGAAAATACAAAGGGAATTTCGCGACTCAACACCATTTCTTCGGATACGAAGGAAGATGTGCCGCCCCTTCAAATTACGACGCAGATTATTGCTATTCTCTTGGATTTAACGCTTCAAGGCTTATTTCAAATGGTAAAACCGGATACATGTCTATTGTTAAGAATACAACAGCTCCAGCTGCAGAATGGATTGCTGGCGGTGTTCCAATAACAATGATGATGAATATGGAAAAACGTAATGCAAAGATGAAGCCGGTAATTAGAAAAGCTTTGGTGGAACTTGACGGAGCTCCTTTCAAATACTTTGAATCACATCGTGATGAATGGGCAAGACAGACAGCATACGTTTATCCTGGACCAATACAATATTTTGGACCAACTGAAGTTTGTGATCAACCAACTTTTACACTTAAGTTGGAACAGGACGCAAAATAGTTAAACTTACGTTTATATAACAAACACGAATAGCGTATAGCACAATTAGTTGTAA
>JAZUMZ010000138.1:0-1974 GCA_045603885.1 Bacteroidaceae bacterium
AGAAACACTTAGCTACAACTCCTTGGCTCACAGAACGACATGGCTACGATCCGACTTAAGTCGCGAATCTCCCGTGCTGTCTCCCTCACGTCAGCCGGTGCCTCGTATGCAGGGTCGTCCAATGCACGATATTCCAGCAGGTTGTACTCGAAATATGTGGGATAGAGCTCGCCCACGAATGTGCCGTCCATGTCGAATGTCGCGATTCGATCCTCTTCACTGATAAAGTTCTTCGACGCGGTATTGGTCACATCCTGAACATATTCCTGCAACGCTGTCAACGCCTCACACTGGTTCCACAGCGTGAAGTACTCCTTTTCCGGTTTTTTTACTGAAATGTCATCATCCTTGCTGCATGATGTCAGCACGGTAGTTGCGCCGCTGAGGGTAAGGATGGCGGCGAGCATCCAATAGGTAATCTTTTTCATTGTATGGTGTTTGGTAAATTTTTAGTCTGAAGAGTTTATTGACTCCCAGTTTTGATTACTGGAGCAATCACAACCTCACGCCCACAGACGCGTTGATATACCAGTCGTTCAGATGGCCGTGCATGGCGGAGTGCTTGTAGTTGAAGTTGTTGAACTGTCCGTTGGCGTTGATGAAATAGCGGTCCCAGTTGTATGTAACAGATAGGCGTGTTGTGAAGTTGAGCGCCAGGCGGTTGTTGTGTGAGTGTACTCCCGTGCTCTCTATCACATACTCGTCAGACACATCCGGATAGTCGGCAAGCTCTTTCTCCGACAAAGCCAGTTCCAGCAGATGCTCCTTCGACACGTCCTTGAAGTTGCTTTTGTAGGTGTTTATCCTGGTGCGGTTCACAAGCGTGAGCATCGGCATGAACATGCCGCTCACAAGCCATCCTTTGGCCGGCACGTAGTTGTAGGCGTATCCGCCTCCTAGACTCAGCTGATACTGGCGCAGGCGGCCGATTCCGTCCATGGCATAGATCAGTCCGGCATTGCGTGGATTGTCATAGTCAAAGTCAGCATAGTAGCCCATCAGCCCTGCTATAGGTGAGCCGGATGAGCGCACCTGGTAGGTCTTCTGGTTGTAGGCGGCCGCATATGAGAATTTCCTGTGGTTGAAGATATAGAAGCCGTCGAATATCAAAGTCTGTATTTTGACAGGTGAGTAAAAACGGTCTTTTTCCGTCTCCTTCCATGATATAGGCTCTGACCAGTCGGTAAATCGGATGTCTCCGGTCTGTTCATCATAGTCAAGCAGCTCCCGGTATTTCGCAGCGCCCGTATAGCCAATTTTTGCGTCTTCGGTCTTGAACTTGTTCCATCTCAGGTTTAGGCTGTACCAGTTGCCCATGGCCTTCAATGACAGGTTCCGACCTTTGTCGCCGGCCACGGGGAATGAGAAGCTGGCACTGATGCCTTTGTAGCCCACCTTCACGCCCATAGATGTCGATATGCGTGTCATGATGCGAGGATCGGTACCCATTTTGCCCACACCCATAATGAAGGGCATCATTCCCTCTCCGTCGAGCAGCTCACCGCCGTCGATGGTTGAGTGCATCTGCAGGTCTGTCTGGGCCACCCGGCTCTTGATGCTGACCTGCCAAGGCTGCTCGGGTGTCTTGATGTAGTTGGTGTCCACACCATGTACCACGGTAGCGTCGGCGAATTTCTTTACTTTTTGAAGGATACCGCCAGACTTGGCTTCCTCTTGTGCCATGACAACTGAGGTGGTGATCATGACACATAGTGAAATAATAATTGTACGTTTCATTTTTATAATGTTGTTTTTTTAAATTGTTTATAAATTATTTCTTGTTTCCTTAATTTTTCTGGTCTAAGGAGTTTAGGAGGAAGAGAGTTCTTTATTACTCCCTGACTCTTTAGAATTTATAATTATCATCTACTCCTTAGAGTTTTTTTGTCTGCGAGACAAAAACATAGAAAACAACATGCGGAACTTGTATATTCTTATAGGGTAGTTCTATAAATTAGCTTCAGGCGATTTACA
>JAZUMZ010000139.1:0-20717 GCA_045603885.1 Bacteroidaceae bacterium
CTTTTTTCTTATCATATCACAATCGTATCTTATCACTATCTTATGTTTTTTGCATCTGTTCTTTCGCATCATATTCCTTGTGAGTAAGTATTAACATCCCTTATTCCTTGATTCCTTAGAATACAAATGACATAGCAGTTCAATATCCTAAGTCGGAGAAATATTTTTTCTCTTCTTCGGCTGTGATGCCGATTTCAGAGCGTATGCTGTTGAGTATTATCTGATTCCTGGTTTTGAACTTCTCTCGGAATTTCTCCACGTTGCTTTCCCATGTTGAATATCTCATCACGTTAGGCCAGCGTTCGCAGTTCCTTGCCATTTCAGGCTTTATGGTGCTGATGAGGTTGTCGAACACAGCAGTTGTGTTGGCGGTG
The DNA here is from genome assembly GCA_045603885.1 of Bacteroidaceae bacterium. GTDB lineage: Bacteria > Bacteroidota > Bacteroidia > Bacteroidales > Bacteroidaceae > UBA3839. The sequence continues at coordinate 375 of JAZUMZ010000139.1, forward strand.
GTGAATGTTGTATGGAGGTGCATTGACAACCGTTCGAGGAACAACTGGCGGAATTCTTTGTTTTTCAGCAGCAGGGATATAAGCTTGTTGTGGAGACTCGGTGACCCGATGTTCTCCGGTCCGTTAGCCCGAAGGTAATAGTCTGCCAGTCTGTTCTGCGACCAAGTCAGGTCGAGGTCGTAGAACACAATATACCATTTCTTGTCGCTTTTCTCATCCTCAGAGCGTACATAGCGTACGTTGCCTATATCGACATTGGATGAATAAAGCTGCCCGAGCTTGAAGTCGATAAGTCCCACAACATCGAATTTGCTGCAGATGTGCTCGTAATTCTCTTTTACTGTCATGTCGTGGCTTCTCGCGAACGACATAAGTGCGTGGTAGTCGCTTGCTGACCCCTCTTCGAGATATTTGCCTGTAAACAAAATTGAGATGTTGTCGTCGGATGTCTTAAGCTTGCGTGCCACAAAGTCGTTGTCGATTTTCTCCCGGATATAGTAGAGCCCGAAATACTCGCCGTTGATGTAAAGAGCCACAGGCCGGTAATCCTGAATCAAGAGCGTGGGACTTTGCGGTTGCATAAGGCTGGTGAAGAACTCGTCGCGTACCATCACGCCGTTGATGTCTTGGGAGCCTGAGCGCAGGATGAACTTCTTAAGTTTCACGGCTTTCCCTTTGTTGAAGAAGTCATAAGTCACGTGGGATGCTCCGTCGGTGTCTCTGAACCTGATTTTGAAGGATTTTTTCGCAAGTGCACGGGAAAACCCGCCGAAAATGGCGATTTGGCAGTTCTCGGAGAATCCTTCCTTGCCGTCGCAAAATTCTATATGTGCTTTCTTCCACCATTTCTTCCAGTAATTGGCTCCCGTGTGGGGATACTCGGGGCTCGCACCCGGACCGGCCTCGTAGATGCCTGTGTTGTAGTCGTAAAGGTCAGATGATTTCATCGTTATGTTTACGACAGGCAGAGTGTGAGTTCCGTCCAAAATGAATGTTGCTGTTGCTGTGCTGCTTTCGGCGTAAAGCGAGTCGCCTTGGCAATAAGCGCGTATTTTGGTGGTTTTGTCAACCGGAATTGGATTCCTGTATATGGGAGAGTCGGAAGTAGGCTGGCTGCCGTCGGTGGTGTAATGAACAGTAAATCCGTGGGTGTCTATTTCCACCCTCATTGTCGTGCCTGCTGCGTAAGCTCCGGGATTGGGGCTGAACAAGGGGCGTGGAGCGATATGTGGATAACCGGGCGACGTGTTCTCCGCATTGCGTGTGGGAGACGGGAAGAAATAACGTCCGGGTTGTCCGTCAACGTGGCCTGCCGACATGCCGAACGGTGCTGGGGCGTCGCTCAGTGTGTCAACAATCTTACCGTCCTTACTGAGAATCACAGCCCTGTTGCCGCCTATTTTAAATCCACCTCTCACTCCCTGTACCACATATATACCTCCCGGTTTGAGCTCCACTTCAGGGAACTGCCACGAATGGAGCTTCTTGGGGTTGGTGGTCAGGGAGTAGTCTTTGAGGGAAATAGGCTGCTCAGACACGTTCTTGAGCTCTATCCAGGCGTTGCCTGTCTTGTCTCCCTTGCTGTGGAGCTCCCACAGACGGAGCGGGCTTTTTTGATTCTGTGCTACATGGGCAGAGTAGCTGACGTAGCCTGAGTCGCTGTTCTCATATCCAGGTGTGGCATAATAGCTTTTTTCTGTGCTTCCGTCAGACAAAAGGCGGCAGCACTCGTCTTCCTCTAACGGGTCGTATTCTAATGCTGATAAGACTTCTTTGTCATGCGCAAGCAACACTCTTCCACCTTTAGATGGAATCTTAAGAGGGGCAATCAGCGGATCCTGACTTTTGGCGCCTTTCTTCTTGGCTGCGCAGATAACAATATATCCGCCTGGCGCCACCTCGATATCCGGCATTGGCCATGATGTGTATTTGCTTTTTTTCTGCGCAATGGTGTCAGCCGGTGTGTCCTTCTCAATCATAAGGGTCAGACCCGAAGGTGACGCCGGCTCCTCGGATATGTTTTTAATCTCTATCCAGTCGTATATATTGCCGCTATTGCTTACCACATGACTGCGGTTGGCTGCCATTACTTCCGTTATTATAAACGCGTCAGAGGTGTCACGGGTTAAACGTATGTTGTTTTCCTCGCATGACGTGGTTGACAGTAGCGCAGTCAACAGCAGAATCGAATAAAATGCAGTTGTCAGGTTTGTTCTCTTAATACTCATAATCATGACTTTGTATGGGTGCTGCGTTTTGTCTTGTATATGTAGCTATGTTTGGTATGTTGAGCATGACGCTTAAGAAATAGTCGAGGTCGTCGCGCTCCATACCGATATGGAGCCAGTAGTTGTAGAAACAGCGGGCGAGGTCGTCTTCAGGACCATAGTTGCGTATATGGGAAATCATGCCTTTCAAAGGCCTTCTTTGCCGACGGTTGTTGCTTTTCAAACTAAGGGTTGAAAGCTCGTAGTCACGGCACAGATCCAACTCGCTCAGACCAAGCAGACCCTCGATAAGAAAACTCAGGGTGCCGCAGCGGTCACATCCAATCGCACAATGCCAGTCAACATTCTTACCCTCGCGCATACGGTCGATAATCCAGTTCAGGTCGGTCACATACACTTTGTAGCGCTTGGTCAGTCCTTCCATATACATGCCGTGGGGAATACGAAGATAGTCCTTGTCTGCACCTAAGGCAGACTTGTCTTGTTTTACCTCGTGCCTGAGGTCGAGCTCTGCCACCACTCCCATGTTGTTGACTAAGTCGTGGCGGCTCTCAGCGGTGATGCGGTTGAGGCTGCCGCTGCGGTACAACCGTCCGTAAACCACGGGCATGCCGTATTGGGTCGGCCATCCTCCTATGTCACGTATGTTGCTGCTGTTGGGGGCGTAAATCATCCTTACCTGGCCAACGGCACGGAACGCACCGCTGGCCATCTCTGTCATGACACCGTTTTTCAAGAATTCCTCGACTTTGTAGTAGTATATTATCCCTGGGATGGAATTACGTATGATGTAGCTGCTCGCGCTGTTGTCGCTTGGGTGGTATGTCAAAGGGTCTCTGTAATCCTCATATTCACTTACTGTTATAAGAATCTCGCGTATGTTCTCGGCACGTGTGGTGGGGGTCCATCTCAACTCTTTGCCTGCAGGCCAGTATAGTTTGCTTCCGTAACGGTTGGAGTTGTTGTAGCGGGTTATAACGCTCACACTGTAGTCAGGATTACTCATATACGTCTTCTCGGCGTCTTCCATATAGTCCTGGACAGCCTGGTTCTCAATGTTTACACGCTCAATGTAGCGTTGTCCCCACATTGGAACTGAGAGCAACAACGATAATAATATTGTGATTTTTGTTCGCATCGGCAATGGATAAAGGTCTGTCTTTTACAGATTTATATATATAAAACAATGCTCTGGATAACAGCGCGTTATTCAGAACAGAGCTTTTTGTCTGATTTTGTCTCTATTATAAATAACGTGTATAGATGTTGTTTATTGTGTGAGACGACATTTTCTGGGATTACTTGTCGGCATTGTAGCAAAAATCTTCGTGTGTTTGTCCGATATTATGAATTTTTTAGTTAATTTTGCAAATGATTAAACACTGAGAGGATTTTAAGATGATAAAAAAAATATTCATATTATATGTCACATTGATGGCTGTGTCTTTTACATTCATGTCATGTGGAGAGGACCGCACTTACCAGTACGAGGAGCTTACAGAGAGAAACCACTGGATGACGGATGCGATGAAATCTATATATCTGTGGGGAGACAGCATTGATGAGGATGAAATTGCTTGGAAAAGCTTCTTTGCCGACCCTCAGGCTTTCTTCTCGAAACTGACGGCATTCGCGCCGGTTACCGACCGTTGGTCGTGGTGTCAGATCGACACACTTAGTGAGGACTATCATGAGCGTGGGTATTATAACCACGTGGACTCTTATGGGATGGACTTTTTTCTGATGACCGATCCCACTGGTGAGACCAGCCGCCAGTATGCGAGGGTTTCAGAGGTGATTCCAGGCTCTCCTGCCGACCGTTGCGGGCTGGAGAGAGGCGACTTCATCGGCAATGTCGATGGTGTGAGGATTACGTCATCATACCTGGATAAGCTCGTCAGCGGGAAATCACGTACGCTTGAGGTGGCTAAGTTGGATGTGGATTTTGAGGAAAACAGGTTTGTGTGGACAAATCAGGACACGTTGTACATGGATCAGTCTGAATATGTGGAGGATGTGCCTTTCCCTGTCAGGGAGGTGTTCGATGTGGATGGAAACACTGTGGAGTACCTGATGTGTAACAGACTCACTTCCGGGCCGGTGGAAACGAGCCCGGACTCACAGGAGTATGTAAGTGTCATGGATGATGTCATGGAAAAGGTGCGTCAGGATTCTCCAAAGGTGCTGGTTCTCGACCTTCGCCTCTGTAACTATGGTAGCATCGAACTGGCGTGCAGGCTCGCGTCATATATTGTGGGACCTTCACATGCTGGTGAGGTTTTTGCCAAGACCATATATAGCGACTCCAGGTCTGACGAGAACTCGACTTATTATTTCGACTCTGATGCCGGTTCCCGTGGACTCTCCGTTGAGGATGTGTTTATCATTACGAGCGATTACACATCTGGAGCTGCCGAGTGGTTGTTGATGGCGTTGAGAAACACTCTGTCTGAGGTAAATGTGTTTGTTGTCGGGCTGAAGACTGCAGGGCAGTATGTGATGACCGAGCCGATAGCCACAGACTATAAAATCACACTCAATCCTGTTGTGGCATTTGTGGCTGACGCCAACGGCTCGTACGACTATTCTGCAGGATTTGAGCCCGACGAGGAAATCGACGAGCTAAATTATGTGCAGCTTTTCCCGTATGGAGATAAAAATGAGGTAATCCTATCTTATATTCTTGAACAAATCGAATTGATGTATTAAGGGTTATGGAAAAATACAAAGACAATCCGCTGGTTCAGCGGTTCATGAAATATGTGAGTTTCGACACACAGTCGGACGAGGAGTCAGAGACTACTCCGAGTACATCCAAACAATTGGAAATTGCAAGATACCTGGCTCAGGAACTGACAGACTTGGGAATGGAGGATGTGGAGATTGACGATAACGGGTATGTGTATGCCTCACTTCCTGCTAACACGGATAAGCAGGATGTGCCCGTCGTGGGATTTATCGCACACTATGACACCAGCCCCGACTGCTCGGGTAAAGATGTGAACCCACGTATCGTCTGCGACTACGATGGGAAGGATATCGTCTTGAGTGATGGAATCGTGCTCTCTCCTTTGAAATTTCCCGAGTTGAGATACCATGTGGGTGAGGACCTTATCGTGACAGACGGCAAGACTCTGTTGGGAGCCGACGACAAGGCGGGAATTGCCGAGATAATAACTGCCTGCCAACGGATGATGGATGACAAGACAGTCAGGCATGGAAAAATCCGTGTGGCGTTCAATCCTGATGAGGAGATAGGAAGGGGAGCACATAAATTCGACGTGGAGAAATTCGGTTGCAGCTTCGCATACACAATGGACGGCAGTGAGGCGGGAGAGATTGAGTATGAGAATTTTAACGCGGCTGTGGCGAGAATCAAGGTGAAGGGGGTGAGTGTTCATCCGGGATATGCCAAGGACAAGATGCTTAATGCGGCACGTGTGGCTGCTGAGATTGTCGGTATGATACCCGATTCCCAGACTCCTGAGCAGACAGAGGGCTATCAGGGTTTTTACCACCTCACCTCTCTGAAAGGTGGCTGTGAGGAGGCTGAACTCACATATATAATCCGTGACCATGACCGGGAGCTCTTTGTCAGGCGTAAGGCCTTTGTGAGTCATCTCGTCGGTCAGATTAATGAGAAGTACGGCAATGTTGCTTCCGTGGATGTGAAAGACCAGTATTTCAATATGAAAGAGAAGGTTGACAAGGCGATAGTGGATGTCGCTCTGGAAGCTATACGCGAAGCAGGTATGAGCCCTGTGGTGAGAGCCATCAGGGGAGGGACCGACGGTGCGCAGCTCTCGTTCATGGGCCTTCCTTGCCCCAACATCTTTGCGGGGGGACTGAATTTCCATGGACCTTTCGAGTTTTGCCCGGTCCAGAGCATGGAGAAGGCCACTCAGACGATAATAAATATAGCAAGCATCGTCGAGAGGCAGTCATAAAAGAGTTGAAACCTAAGAGAGTTTGAATATGGATACACGAATCGACAAATGGCTGTGGGCAGCCAGAATTTTCAAGACTCGCACTATGGCGTCAGACGCATGCAAGAACGGCAGGATCATGATTGACGGTGTGAAGCTCAAACCGTCGAGGATGGTCAAAGAGGGTGATGTGATTCAGGTGAGGAAACCACCGGTCACATATTCGTTCAAAATACTCAAAGCCATCCAAAACAGGGTGGGGGCGAAGCTGGTGCCTGAGGTGATGGAGAATGTGACGCCTAAGAGCCAGCTGGAGATTCTCGAAATGAGCAGGATCGGAGGATTTGTCAGCCGCGCACGTGGAACGGGGCGACCAACCAAGAAAGAGCGGCGCGAGATTGACGAGTTTACAGTCCCGGAGTTCTATGCCGGATTCGATGAGGATTTTGATGATGACGACGACGACACAATATTCACCGATTTCTTCGATCTTGATGATTAGGAACAGACAAAGAGCAGTTTTTTGTGAAATATTAAGTCTAAAATTTATTATAGTTCAAACAAATGTATTCAAAAGCAAACAAGTTGTTTGTTGTATTCTTTATTTTTTGTAGCCTTACGACATTCGTTTTGAATGCGCAGACCGTGGTTGTGGATAAAGACGACAATTTTCCGGTGGCATTTGCCTCAGTTTTTAACCAGGATGGCAAGTTTGTCGGTCAGACTGATGTAGAAGGACGGCTTCCCGATTTGAAAGAGGCTAAGACTATCCGTGTCACTCATATTGCTTACGAGCCTCTAAAGGCAAAAGTGTCGTCTATGGGACAGGAGCTTAAACTGAAACCTGTGCAGATGCAACTTGGAGAGGCTGTTGTAACCACGCCAAAAACACATTGTATCCGTCTTACTGGTTTCTTGCGTAACTATGCGTTCTCCAACCAGTTGTTTGATGAGGATGATCCTGTGCTCCGCTTCTATGAGGGAACTGGGCAGTTATATATATTCCTCGATGGCAAGAAGTCAAACAAATGGGTGGATCTGGTTACTCGCGACGTTCATAAGGGTGTTATGACTGACGAGCAAAAGCGTGTGCATCTGAATCTTAAATCCAAATCGGTATTTGAGCGGATCAGCAAATCGGAGAAAGTGAGTTTCAGGGATGCGCAAGGGTATCAGAAGATAGTGCGTAGCGACACAGTAATAGGTACTGTGGTAACCGACTCGTTGAATCACATCTCGCGTATGGATATCGACTATCTTTTCCCCGATACAGTGAGGGTAATCAATCTTGTGCTAATGAAACTAAGGGTCACAGAGGCGAAGGAGCATTACATCTATCAGCAGGCCTCCGACGGATATGTGTCTCAAAGCACACTTTTGGGCTATCAGTCATTTATGCGCTGCTGGACCAAAATGTTTGGTATGACGATTGAGGATAACAGCTTTGATGAATTTTATGTAGAAAAGGCCGAATGTCTGACTGAGGAACAATATAAAGAAGCGGTCAAGGAGGAGAAGGCTCGCAAGAAGAACACATCCGAAGCCCCGACAAGCGAGCAACTCGACCAATATATAGCCGACCACAATATACCTGCGATTCCTGAGGAGATTCTTCGTGTTCTGGAGTTGTCGAAGCAAGTTCAGGCTGACAAAGCGGCTAAGAAGAACAAGAAAAAGAAAGCGCAGTAAGATATCTTTGTCGGGATTGGCACCTATCCTTTGTTGAATTGATTCATAGCCGTGGTGATACCGCTCAGACAGAATGTCTTGACCGCATCGGCTGCTTTCTCTATGCAGGGCTTCAATGTGGTCAGTTCCTCATCGCTGAATTTCCCAAGGACAAAGTCAATCTGTGACCCTTTGGGAAAGTCGTTCCCGACACCAACCTTGAGACGGGCATAGTTCTCACCTCCGAGCACGCAGGCTATATGTTTAAGGCCGTTGTGGCCGCCTGCACTGCCTTGAGCACGCATACGGAGCTTGCCCAGAGGTAGTGATATGTCGTCGCAAACCACCAGAAGGCGGTCGGGAGTGATTTTCTCTTTCTGAAGCCAGTAACGAACCGCGTTGCCGCTCAGGTTCATGTATGTGGAAGGTTTTAGGACTACCAACTCGGCATTTTTGAAACGGAACTTGCTGACAAAACCATAGCGGCTGTCGGTGAACGGAGAGGATGCCGTGTCGGTAAGGTGGTCGGCCACCATAAATCCAATGTTGTGGCGCGTGCCGGAATACTCGCTTCCTATGTTTCCTAAACAGGCGATTAGATATTTCATTTTGTCCGTGTTTGTCTCTTCTTCACCGCTTTTACCTTTACCGAACAGGCGGCGGAAAAAATATTTTATATTCATGTTTGTAGTTTAAAAAACCGGGTCATGCGCTTTGGCAGCACATAACCCGGTTTGTGTGAAACGGTCGGAGTTTTACTCCTCTGTCTCTTCCTGGCTCTGGTCTGCGGCAGAGCGGGCTGCACGTGTCATGCGTACGGCACATACAACCACTTCCTTGGAAGTGACGATTTCCAGACCATCGAAATTCAAAGCGCCCACTTTCATGGATTTGCCGAGTCCCAATTCTGAAACGTCGATATCCAAAGTGTCGGGGAATTCAGTGTATGATGCTTTAACTTTCAGTTTGCGAACGTTGAGTACCAGCTTGCCACCGGCCTTGACACCCTCTGCGAGACCGTTGAGTTTTACAGGAATCTCCATAACGATAGGTGCGTCTGTAATCTGATAGAAGTCAACGTGGATAGGACGGTCGCTTACAGGGTCGCACTGAAGCTCCTTGAGAATCACTTTCACTGTGTTGCCTTCAACGTTCAGGTTCACAATGTAAACGTTGGGAGTGTAGAGCAATTTAGCAAGCTCCTTCTCTGTAACTGTTAACGACTGAGCTACGGGAAGACCCTTCTCGTTCTTCTCTACTCCGTAAACAACGCACGGAACCAGACCTTTGCGACGGATGTCGCGGCTGGATTTCTTGCCAAGCTCCTTGCGGACACTTGCATTAATGGTAATTTCTTTCATTGTTTTGTGTTACTATAAATTAAGTTTGTTTGCTTAATTCGCCATCACACCTGTTGGCTTGATGCCGATACAAAAAGTTTTGCAAAGTTAATACTTTTTTTCTTAAACAACAAATATTTGCAAAAAAACATTAAGTTTTTCACTTATAGTGATTTTTGTTGGCTAATTATGATGAAAAGTGCAAATAAATTAGTAAATTTGCAACATATTTCATAATTGTGCACTTATGCAACAAACAGAGTCCGTTAAGGAAAACAACATACGGAAACCGATAGACATAGACAAAATCCTGAAAGCCAAGGCGGGGAGTAAGGTAAAATTCATTCCTTGGTTTGTGAAGAGATGGTTGAAGAAAACGCTCCATGAGGATGAGGTGAATCGCTTTCTAACCGGTGATGGTGACAATAAGTATGGTGTGGACTTTCTCGATGCGTGCGTTGAGTATCTGAAAGCTGATGTTGTGGTTAACGGACTTGATGAGTTGCCTGAGAATACCGACGGGCGTTATTTTACCATAGTGTCCAACCACCCGCTCGGAGGAGCAGACGGAGTGGTGCTCGGTAAGCTTATATGTCATAAATATGACAGTAAGATGAAATACCTCGTCAGGGACGAGCTTATGAACTTGAAAGGACTTGCCCCTTTATGCATACCAATCAACAAGACTGGCAATCAAAGCCGTGACTTTCCCAAGATGGTGGAGGCGGCATTTCAGAGCGAGAGCAATGTGCTGATGTTTCCAGCCGGATTGTGCTCCAGAAAGATGGATGACGGAACGATTCATGACCTGCCGTGGAAGAAGACGTTTGTGGCGAAATCTGTACAGTATAAAAGAGATGTGATACCGGTTCATTTCTCTGGCAGAAATTCCGACCGTTTCTATAACATCGCACGTTTTTGTGCCAAACACAAGATGAAGTTTAATCTTGCAATGCTCTATCTCGTGGATGAGATGTACAAGAATGTTGGTAAACAGTTCACTGTGACCTTCGGAAAGCCGATACCATGGCAGACGTTTACCGACAAGTCCAAATCATACGCACAATGGGCTGCATGGGTGGAAGACATGGTTTACACCCTATAAATAATAAACATTTATATCCCTCCGGGAATCAACATAAATTTAACGACAAATTCGAGAAACTATCTGAAGTATTATGTCAGAAAGAGAAATCAGCCGTTCGGACGAGGCCGGCAAAGCAGAAGGATTAAACACTGGACAGGTTATGCCACCATGGTATGGCAGATATGATGACATCATTGAGCCTGTTCCTGTCGAAGCTATAAAGGCCGAGCTTACAGAGGACAAAAAGTTGAGAGCCACCAATAGAAGTAACAATGAGATTTATATATGTACGTGGCAGGACTCTCCGAATGTCGTCAGAGAAATTGGCCGTCTCAGGGAGATTGTCTTCAGGGCAGCTGGAGGAGGAACTGGAGAACCGCTTGACCTCGACGAGTTCGATACTATGGATGATCCCTACAAGCAGCTGATTGTATGGGATCCGGAGAACGAGAAGATTATTGGCGGCTACAGATATCTGCTTGGCACTGACGTGAAACTGGACGAAAACGGTCATCCGTTGCTTGCGACCAGTCACATGTTTAAGTTCAGCGACCGCTTTATGAAAGAGTATATGCCCTATACAATTGAGCTGGGACGTTCGTTCGTGAGCCTGGACTATCAATCTACAAGAGCAAGCAACAAAGCCATTTTCGCGCTCGACAACCTATGGGACGGACTTGGGGCTCTTACCATCATAATGCCTAACGTGAAGTATTTCTTCGGGAAGATGACGATGTATCCGTCATACAACAGACTTTGTAGGGATATGATTTTATTCTTCCTGAAAAAACATTTTGAGGACAAAGACAAGCTGATTATACCTGAGCAGCCACTGGTTCTTGAACACGATCCCAAGGAATTTGAGAAGATTTTCACAGAGGATAATTTTAAGGACGACTACAAGATACTGAACCGTGAGGTTAGGAAATACGGACTGAGCATTCCGCCTCTGGTGAACGCATATATGAGTCTGTCTCCAACGATGAAATTATTTGGAACGGCTATAAACTATGGATTCGGTGATGTTGAGGAGACAGGTATTCTTATCACTATCGACGAGATAATCGACGACAAATATGTGAGGCATATCGAGTCGTTTGCAAAAGAGCATCCTGAGTTGATAAAAATCACATCTGGCGCGAATATTGTCATCAGCGATAAAGAATAGAATCCTTTATTGAGTAGTAACATATACAAATATTGAAGAGGTATATCAATTTTGATATATCTCTTTTTTATGTTATCAAACCCTGCCATCCGAATTGTGTTAAAATGGCATAAAAACAAATTACTCTTAACCGGCTTAGGAAAACCGGTTAAGAGTAAAAAAATTGCTTATCTCACGACAAGCAATCTTTACTAACCTTAAAATAAATCTAATACCATGAAAAACACGTTGCAAATTTACATTATTTTTACAACATGTCAATACTTCAAATCAGTATAATTCAATTATTTAAGATTTTTTAACTAAATTTATTTCTTTTGTGCCGATTTGATATGTCTAAAGAGCAAATGTTTTCTTTATCACCTCCTCAATAACACCGGGAAAATATTTTATTTCCAGCGCGTTTTCTTTTTGGGCGATATCGTCGGGAGTGTCTTCTGGAAGCAACGGGCATGAGAACTGCGCTATTATATCCCCTCCGTCGCAAACCGGACTGACATAGTGTACGGTCATACCGGTCTTTTCGTCGCCTGCAGCCTTCACAGCCTCATGGACATAGTGGCCGTACATCCCCTTGCCTCCGTATTTTGGCAATAGGGCAGGGTGGAGATTGATAATTTTCTTTGGGTATTCGTTAATCAGGAATTCCGGAATTATAAGCAGGAATCCAGCCAAAACGATAAAATCGACATTATAGCGTCTCAGTAGCGGGAGTATGAAAGCAGGGTCGTTAATCTCGTCGCGGCTGAGAATCTCGGTGGCTATACCGTGCCGGCTGGCCCTCACCAACGCATAGGCGTCGGCGCGGTTGCTTATTACGACAGTGCTCTCCACGTCTGCCGATCCTTCAAAATACTTAATTATGTTTTCGCAGTTTGTACCGTTGCCCGACACAAAAATTGCTATTCTTACCATGGCGGTTAGGTGATAAGTGGCTGCTTATTTTGTTTTCTTTTTTGTATTGCTTTCAGGCTCGGTTGTCTTTGCTGGCTCAGCTTCGGGTGCGGCTTCCGGCTCTTCTTCTTTTGTTGAGAAGTCGTCGAGCCCGGCGTTGATGAGTATATTATACCACTGTATCACCTTGCGCATGTCGCCCACGTGAACGCGGTCGGCATCATATTGTGGAAGAATCTTGCCGAACACTTCGATAATCTCCGACTGAGAGGCTTTCTTGTGGTGTACGTCGATAACCTTTCCACCGTAGAGCTTCTTGGCATTCTCAAACACTGTAGCCAGCGGAATCTCTTTGTCGTCGTCGGTATATATCGATATGTCTGATAAAGACACAATCCTGTCGTTAGAGTGGGTCGGCATACGCTTTTTCGTCTCGTCAATTGTCTCAACGATTACCATCTTGTTGCCACGTGATATGAATTGGTAAAGACCGGGTTTGCCTGAAACGGCTAAAATTTTCTTTAACATGATTTTCTGTTTTTCAATTGTAAGTTTATATATTGTATGAATCTGTCTGTCTCCGACTCAATGTCGTCGTTCGTGTCATTATGTATGATATAGTCAGAATGTGCCTCGATGTACTCTGTGCTCGTCTGGTGTCTCATTCGCTGCTCAACTGAAGTGCGCTCTGAACCGTCGCGTTTTGTCACCCTGGAAATCCTGATCTCTTTGTCAGCGACAACCGCTACCGAGAGGTCAACCAATTTGTTGAATCCACTTTCGAACAGGATGGCAGACTCCATAAACACAAAATCATCGTGTTGTAGTGATGCCCAGGTGCGAAATTCCTCCGCCACGTGGGGATGGACAATAGAGTTGATTGCCTGCGTGTTCTGTTCTGATCCGAAGACAAACTCCGCCATGACCCGTCTGTTCAGTTCATATGTCTCATACAGCTCCTCGCCGTGGTCAGTCTGTCGAGATTGATGGGATTTTATATAAGCCTCAGGCCCGACAGTCCTGACGATTTCATCTATCATGCGCATGTCGGTATTCATCAGGCGTTTGGCCTCGCTGTCGCAGTCGAATACCTTAAAGCCGCGGCATCTCAATATCGACGACACATACGACTTCCCGCTGCCTATACCACCGGTAATCCCTATTTTAAGACTATTCGTTGACATCGCTGAGTTGTTCTATCACAAACTCCACATATTGGGGGGAGTATTTCACATTGCTCACACCCTCAGGCACAGACGTAAGGTTTACCTTGCACTGAGTGTCTGTCGGCTTTATGGTGTTGTAGTCGATTACGCAATTGAACTCGTCTTCTTTGATTTTGTTGAAACTGCCGGCGTTCGCTGTGAAGGTGACGGAAGCATTCATTGGGAAGGGCTTGAGCACGATGTTCTGAGGACTGTTGATTGTGTAGATAGGAACAGAAATTTGTCTTGTTGACTGCATGTCAACGCATATCTGTGCGTTTATCTGCTCGGGAACACATTTCACACCAACAGGAGGCGCGAGCTGGAGGCTCACGTTTGTTGTGTCGTGAAGGTTCTCCAAAGATAATTTTGAGGTGGGTATCCCTGTGATCGTGTCAAACGACTCAACCGGAGCGTAGATATCGACATGAGAGGGGGTCAGCCGTATATCACAGACTATATACTCATCCTCTGTGCTTACCTTTCCTGTGAAAACTACAGGCACACTCTTATGCTCACCATTGGAATAGTAAATCTCGGTCTGCTGCAAGCCGCGTTCGTTGACGCTTATGCCGGGAGGCAGAATCTTGTCGATAGAGCGTTTCCACACCTCACTGTCTATGATAAGTGACTTGCCCGTGTCTTTCAGATTCTTATAATCTACGACCACCACCTCTTCCTGAGAGGAAAACAGCAGGCGAAGAAGATCGAAACCACGGCCGTGGATACGGAACGTCACGTCATCTGGTATCTTTGAGGTCACAATCACAGAGTTTGGAATTCCCTCAACCTGAAGTTTGTATGTCAGGGACATAGAGGTGGAGTCCTTGAATGTCTGGATAAACCAAAAGGCCACGGCAACAAACAAAAATACCAGAAACACCATGAGCTCGCGGTTCAGACGAAGGAATCCCGAGCGGTGCTTAGGTCTATTTTTGTTTGATGCTGTGCCCATGTATTATGCGGCGGTTAAACCAGAGTTTCCGACGTGTGTTGTGTTTGTATGGATTAACGCTGGATGCTTTGTTCAATATCAGTAAACACGTAGTTGCGGTCAACGTCTATGCAAACGCCTTTGGAAATTTCGATGGTCATGTATGACTTCTCTTTGTTCAAGTCTTTGATTTTGCCACGGATTCCGCTGGCGAGAATCACATCGCTCCCAACTTGCAGTGCGTTACGCATCTCTTGAATCTGCTTCTTGCGTTTGTTTTGAGGGCGGATCATAAAGAAATACATAATCACGAACATAACCACCAACATTACAATCATGGGGGTCATGCTGCCCTGTGGTTGCTGGTCGGCAGGGGAGGGTGCCGCCGGCTGCTCGGTCGTGGCCTTTGCGCCTGTGGCTGCCTGTGCCTCGTTTTTGGCGGCTGGTGCTGCCGTTTGAGCCTCATTGCTTGCGGCTGGTGCTGCCGCTTGTGTCTCGTTTGTTGCTGCAGGTGCAGCTGCCTGTGGCTCAGCCGCTGCAGGCTCGGCGATCACGTCTAAGAAATTGATTGTCATAATTTCAGTCGTTTTTATGTTTTTAATTTTTTACTATCAGTCTCTCTTTTTTTAGTCTTCTTACAACGGTGTCAAGTATTCCGTTGACATAAGCCGCACTCTTAGGGGTGCTGTAATATTTTGCAATCTCCACGTATTCGTTTATGCTTACTGATGTGGGAATAAGCGGGAATGTCATAATTTCAGCAATGGCAATCTGCATAATAACCACGTCCATAAAAGCAAGACGGTCAAACTCCCAGTTCTTGGTTGACTGGGCAATAAGGTTGCGGTGTTCTGTGTCGTTCAGAATTGTGGAGCGGAAAAGGCGAATCGCATATTCACGGTCTTCCTCGTCTTTGTATTCGCCAAGCAACTCCTGCTTGCTTCCCGCTTTCTCCTCGAAACGTTTTATTGTCTTCAGGACAAACGTATCGACGACCTCTTTGTCGTCATTCCAGTAAAGGCTCTTGTCTTCAATCACCTCGTCTATACGGGTGTCCTTCATTATTATGTTTTTGTAAAGCTTACGCCACAGCTCACGGTCGTGGAGGTAGTCATCTTCGTCGCTGTCCATATACTCTTTATAGTAATCGGAATCATAGATGTCAGCAAGCAATTTCTTCAGATAGTCGGCATCGTTCATCCAAGTGCGCTTGTGATTGTCTATAAACTCCTTAAGCTGCTCGTTTATAGCTAACTGGCATGCGAAGCGGTTGTTGATGAATTTGTGGCTGAATTGAATGTCGCGGTGGGTTATCTTGTTCAACTCTTCTTGCTCCGCAATTTGCTCGGCTGCGATTTTGGTCACGTCAACCATAAGAAGCAGCAGATAGTTGTAAAGGTCGAAGGCCTTCGACAAACTGAACAGAAGCTCTTTCTCAGAGGTTTTTATGTCCTTTCCACCGTTCTGGTAGAAGGCATAGATTAGTTGAACTATTTTCAGACGGATTATTGTTCGGTTAATCATAATTCAAAAACTCTATTTTGATGGTAATGTGTAATAGTCCGTTATTTATTTGCAAAGTTAGCTATTTTATTTCATATTACAAATTTTTTCATACTAAAGTTTTTTGATTCGGTGAAATCAGGACATTGCAGTCAGTCATTAAAGTCTATTAATGATTTACCCCAATACTAAAAAAAATCACTTTATTTATTCGACTGGCTTACAAATTCGAAATTTTTATTTACCTTTGTGGCGTAAAATCTATTGGATATATCCTTTTTAAGATTATATATGATACGTAATGTCTTGTTGGTCGCCCTCGGTGGGGCGTTGGGCTCAGTCTTGCGATATCTGCTCTCAGGAGTTAACTCTTCATGGCCCTGGGGTACGTTTGTCGTGAATGTCATGGGCTCACTGCTAATTGGATTGCTGGTCGGCTTTGTGAGTAAAGGCGTTTTGTCGCCTGATATGAAACTGTTGCTGGTTACCGGCTTCTGTGGAGGTTTTACTACATTCAGCACCTTTGCCAACGAATCTTTAGGTATGATGAGAGCGGGAGATGTCATGATGTCTGCACTGTATATTTGTGTCAGCGTTGTTGTTGGACTCTTGGCGGTTTGGGCTGGTCTGAAAATGTCAATATGATACATTCTGAAGGCGATTGTGACAATGCACAAAATTGTGTGTCAATAAATTTGGGAATGGAATCGAAAACAGCCAATATAGACAGGTGGCTTGACGAAATCCGATTCCAAAAAGAGGCAATAAAACCGCGGGCTAATATGTCGAAATGATTAATCATCGCCAGCTTTTTGTACAAATATTTCCCCCAAAAACTGTTGGATGCAATCTGACTCTTAAGAATACAACTGAATAAAACCAAAATTAGAGATAAAATGAAAAAAACTATGTTGGCATTTGCCATTTTGATTACTATGGTAGCATGTACACAGAACAATGCCCAGCAGAAGGGCGCAACTGAGAACGACAGCACATCAACGGTGTATCTGACAAGAGAGATCACCCCGGAGTCGTTAGTAAAAATCTACAAAGCGCTTGGCGTAGAGGCCAAAGGACGTGTGGCCGTCAAGATGAGTACAGGTGAGGGCAGCAACCCCAACTACCTCAAGCCCGAACTCATCAAGAACCTGATTCTCGAGGTGGACGGCACAATCGTGGAATGCAACACTGCTTATAGCAGCGGACCAGGCAACGAGCAGGACGACCGCAACTCAACTGAAAATCACTGGAAGGTGATTGAGCGGCACGGCTTTACGCCAACGTTCAAAGTTGACATTATGGACGAGGAGGGAGAGATCAGGATTCCCGTGCAGGATTCCACTCACCTGAAATTCGACATTGTGGGCAGCCACATGGCGAACTACGACTTTATGATCGCACTCAACCACTTCAAGGGACATCCCATGGGAGGATATGGCGGTGCGTTGAAAAACCTCTCCATTGGCTGTGGCAGCCAGAACGGTAAGGCCTACATCCACTCTTCGGGCAAGATGGAGAAGCTCGACATGGAGAAACTGTGGACGCCTGAGTACATCGGCGACCAGGATGGATTCCTCGAGAGCATGGCAGCCGCGGCACAGGCCGTGGTAAACTACTTCCAGAAGAAAGAGGGCATCATCTATATCTCTGTGATGAACAACATGTCGATTGACTGCGACTGCGTGGATCACCCTGAGCCAGTGAAGCTTGAGGACTACGGCATCCTGGCATCTACCGACCCCGTGGCTCTCGACCAGGCATGCATCGACATAATCAACCAACAGAAAGTTACGGCTAAGAACGACCCTACCGACTTGCTGAACCGCATCGACCAGCAGCATGGTGTTCACACTATCGAGCATGCCGCAAAGATAGGTCTCGGAAATTGTCAATACACTTTGGTCAATATCGACAAATAGAATGTTTACAAGGCAAAAGGCAAGCATAGCTCTGCTCTCGCTGCTCCAAGATTTCACCGTTTTACAATCCAATGGCAGCAGGCACACTATTAATCCTTTAATCCTTGTTCTTATAAAATCATTATTAATCAGATGTTAACCCCATAGGTCTGTTTTACCTCACTCATCACGAAGGTGCTCTCTATGGAGGCGAGACTCTCTATTTCGCCTAACTTGTTGAGCACAAACTCCTGATACTGCCGCATATCACGGGTGCGTACCTTTAGTAAATAATCGTACGCGCCTGATGTATTATAACATTCTGTCACCTCGGGAATACGTTGGATACGACGGACAAACGAGTCGGCTATCTCGTGGTTGATCTGCTTAAGCTTCACCTTGCAAAACACCAGCAACCCAAGATTCAATTTTTCTGGGTCGAGAATAGCTACATACTTCTTGATGTAGCCTTTCTTTTCCAACCGTTTCTGACGCTCAAAAACAGGTGTCGGCGTCAGATGGACGGCGTCGGCCAGCTCTTTTGTTGTCATTTTTGCGTTTTTCTGCAGTGTTTTCAGTATCTGCAAGTCGGTTTCGTCTAAGATTTCAGCCATATTATAGTGTTTTATTCTGTTTTGGGTTATTTTAAAGGCAGTAATCGGAATGTTTTTCTTTTACAAATGCAAATTTAGGTATATTTTCTGTATTTCACAAGAAATTTGGTGGATATTTCTAAACTTCGTAACTTTGCACCGTCAAACGAAGAAGAAAGTGAATATGCAACTGCACTTCAAATTGACAAATAATAAAAGAAAAATAATTTGTTAAATCCTTAATATTGTTTGTTATGAGTACAAAGAAGAATTATCGTTTTGAGACATTGCAACTCCATGTAGGTCAAGAACAGGCTGACCCCGCAACCGACGCTCGTGCCGTGCCCATCTATCAGACCACAAGCTATGTGTTCCACAACTCCCAGCACGCTGCCGACCGATTCGGACTGCGCGACGCAGGTAATATATATGGTCGGCTCACCAACTCCACGCAAGGTGTGTTCGAGGATCGCGTAGCTGCTCTCGAGGGTGGCGTGGCAGGACTGGCTGTGGCATCTGGCGCCGCTGCCATCACCTATGCGCTTCAGAACATCGTACAGGCAGGCGACCATATCGTGGCTGCCGACAACCTCTATGGTGGTTCCTACAATTTAATTACCCACACGCTGGCTACGCAGGGCATCGGCAACACCATTATTAATGTAAACGACCTCGATGCACTCGACGCTGCCATCCAGCCCAACACCAAAGTGGTGTATGCGGAGACGTTTGGAAATCCCAACAGCGATGTGCTGGATATTGAAGGGGTGGCAGCTGTGGCACACAAGCACGGCATTCCGTTCATTGTCGACAACACCTTCGCCACACCTTATCTCGTCCGTCCTCTGGAGCACGGAGCAGATGTCGTGGTACACTCTGCCACCAAGTTCCTCGGAGGTCACGGCAGCTCACTGGGAGGTGTCATCGTTGACGGTGGTCGTTTCGATTGGAGAAAGAACCCGGAAAAATTCCCCACGCTGGCCAAGCCGGACCCCTCGTATCATGGCATTGTGTTTGCCGACGCTGTGGGTGCCGCGGCCTACGTCACACGCATCCGTGCCGTCATCCTGCGTGATACCGGTGCTGCCATCTCGCCATTCAATGCCTTCATCCTGTTGCAGGGCGTTGAGACACTGAGTCTGCGTGTGGAGCGTCATGTGGAGAACACCCTGAAAGTGGTGGATTTCCTCGCCAAACACCCGAAGGTGGCCAAGGTGAACCACCCGGTACTGGAGAGTCATCACGACCATAAACTCTACCAAAAGTATTTCCCCGACAATGGAGGCTCTATCTTCACATTCGAGATTAAGGGAGGGCAGGAAGAGGCCTGGAAATTTATTGACGCTCTGCAGATTTTCTCGCTCTTGGCGAATGTGGCCGACGTGAAGAGTTTGGTGATCCATCCCTATACCACCACCCACTCACAGCTCTCGCCAAAGGAACTGGCCGAACAGCACATAACGCCCTCTACCATACGTCTGAGCATTGGCACCGAGCATATCGACGATATTATCGATGATCTCGACCAGGCTTTTAAAAAGATTTAATCTGTATTGATTTAGAGAAATATTTTGTAAATTTGCAGACAAATAAAGGTAAAAAAGAAAATATATGACACAGATTGCAAAACAGCTGACCGAACTCGTCGGCAACACCCCGCTTCTTGAGCTCAATAAGTATTCAAAGGCAAAAGGTCTTGATACACCGGTTATCGCCAAAGTAGAGTTTTTTAACCCTGGAGGCAGCGTGAAAGATCGTATAGCGCTGGCTATGATTGAGGATGCGGAGAAGAAGGGCATCCTTAAGCCTGGCGCCACCATCATTGAGCCTACCAGCGGCAACACCGGCGTGGGATTGGCTCTGGTATCGGCTGTTAAGGGCTACCATCTTATTCTAACC
>JAZUMZ010000140.1:0-7424 GCA_045603885.1 Bacteroidaceae bacterium
AAGATGTGTGGACCCGTGAATTCAAGGCCTTGGGACGCACATACGAATCTCCCACCCTGGTAATATACTCTGGACGAATACAGACCGGCTGCGGTATGGGCTCAGCCTCAACGGGACCGTTCTACTGCTCTGCCGACCGAAAAGTGTATATCGACCTGAGTTTCTATAAGACCATGCGCCAGCAGCTTGGCGCACAGGGCGACTTCGCCTGGGCTTACGTGATAGCCCATGAGGTCGGTCACCACGTTCAGAACGAGCTTGGCACCCTGAGTAAGGCACATGCCAAGATGAACCAGCAGAGCCAGACCGAGGCAAACAAGACAAGTGTCCAGATTGAGCTTCAGGCTGATTTCCTCGCTGGTCTGTGGGGGCACGACGAGAACGAACTTTTCAGCTCACTTGAGCCGGGTGACCTTGAGGAGGCACTGTCCACAGCCATCGTTATCGGCGACGACTACCTCCAGAAGCAGGCAGGCTACCACAACCCGCAGGGCTACACCCACGGCACATCAGCCCAACGCAAGAAATGGTTCAAGAAAGGATTTGACACCGGCGATATCAACCAAGGCAACACCTTCGCCATTCCTTATGACAGACTTTAAGGGGGCGAATGGGGCTTATAGGACTCATGGGGCGAACTGGTCCTATAAGCCTTAGTCTCAATTGACAAGCAAAAAAATAGACTAACAGCTTATGAAACGATTTGCATTTAAGATGTTTCTCAAGCCAGGGTTTGAGGAAGAATACGAAAAGCGCCACGCCGCATTATGGCCGGAGCTGAAGAAACAAATTAAAGAAGCGGGAGTGGGAAACTATTCCATCTATTGGGACAAGGACACCAACATCCTGTTCGGGTACCAGGAAATTGCCGGGGAGCAAAGCTCGCAGGATATGGGAGCTGATGAGATAACCAAGAAATGGTGGGCATATATGGCTGACATCATGGAGACGAATCCCGACAACTCCCCTGTGACAATTCCGATCAAAGAGGTTTTCCACCTCGACTAAACACACAAAGGGTGGTTCTAAGAACTTAGTTTTTTTTAGAACCACCCTTAATATTTTTCCTTTCGCTCTTAGAGCCGCTTTTATTATCCCCTTTCTTCACGTCCGGCGGCGTCAGGTGCTTTACCGGGAAGTTGAACACACGGTCGGGGAAAGGCTCTTCGACCAGCGAGAAATGCCACCACTCGGTGGTTGCAATCTTAAATCCGTGCTTTTCCATTGCCTCCCTCAGCAGCGCACGGTTATCCCTTTGCAGGTTTGTCAGAGAGTCAATAAAGTCGGAGTGGGATGAAAGGCTGAAAAAGTCAAAAGCCCCTCCCATATCTATCTCCTCGCCGTCGATGTCGCACAATGTGAGATCCACAGTGCTGCCATGACAGTGTCTCGAACGGGACGAGATAAATCCCATCTTGAAGAGTTCCGCCTTGTCGATTTCCGGGTAGAACTCCTCCTTCATCTTCTGGTCGTCAAGAGCTCCCGCCCAGCGTCTGAAATGCTGTACCGCATCGTCGGGTCGGTAGGCGTCGTAAATTTTCAGTCTATATCCTTTCTGTCTTAAAAAATCTGCCACTACCTTGAGAGAGTCGCCACACTGTCTGGTAGTCAGCGCCACCGGCTCCTTATATCCGCTAATGACTGTCCCAACAAAATTATGCTCTGTACAATAGCGAATATCCTCGATAACATCAGGAATAAGCGTTTTCAGCTCCACGAAGTTCTGCTGTGCGAACTCCCATTCAGTCAGTGGCTGAGGTATTGTGTCAATAGTATCAGCAATCAGTGTGTCAAGCGGTAGTGTGTCTGCTGCCAATGTATCTGCAGACAGGGAGTAGAGAGAATCAACACAGCAGGTGTCTATGCGTGCCGTTCTCTTCTGTTTTTTCGTTTTTCCCTCAGGCTTCTTGCCTTTATCGTCCCCGCCACACGATGAGCAACCGGCAACCGCAAATACAATCACCGACAAAAAAACCACATATAATATGTGTCTCAACCCCATATCACACTATTATTTGACATAATAGTGCAAAGTTACTGCTTTTTAGTTTAGTTTACAAATCTTTATTGCCTACCTGACAATAATTTTTTTGCCATTCATTATATTTATCCCCTTCCGCATTACGTCAATGCGACGCCCTCCAAGGTCGTAAATCGCATCATTGGCTGCAGGCTGTTGACCAGCAGTAGTCGGTAACGAGCTGATACCGGTTGAAGAATTGTCACCCCCGAGATACTCAAGCGTGAAATGGTCAAATTTACAGTCGTTGCTTTGGTAGTTTTTCAATTTCACACCAAAATCGAGCTGCCCATCTGTAATATCGGTAGTGACACTCACAGCACCATTGCCGACAACACTGGTCATATCTGTCTTGTCGTCGTTGGCGACAAGCGAGGCACCTGTGTGTATCACACTGCTGCTGGTACGCACGGACAGTCGGTATTTTCCGTTAGGCAATCCTGATATCTTCTGAGTGATGCTACGGTCGGTCAGGTTGCCTGAGCCCTGCCATTTATTAAAGTAGCTGTCGCCCACTTTAGCAGGCAGGTAGTTGGCATACTCCACCTCGAAGGCATCATCGCGTGAAAGGCTCCAGCCCACAGGTTGCCTGGCATGAAAGTTGTTGTATCGGGTAGCGTCGGCGTTAGTGATAAGATAGGAGAAATCCGCCGGCTCCTCCTCTGTTGCCGAGACAATATTCTCCGCAACTGCCGCATACTGTCCTCGTAGGATAGCGTAAATATCGTATTTCCCGGCGTTGTCGCCAGTGGTATTTCCGCTGATTTCGTCGGTGCCGTTATAACGTCCCAGTCGTCCGCCACCCTTGTAGTTAGTCAACGCCCAATATCCCTCCGGCATATAGGCTGCACCGACATATGCCCGGTCAGTCCATCCCTCGCCATTATTCTCCGTGCGATAGTTCCATGTGGGGTTGTCGTTTGACTGCATACAGATGTCGGGGTTACCCGCATTAGTGATGACCAGCCATTTGACGGCATCGCCCTTGACACCGGAATAGTTGTTTGCATCGAAAGCGTCGAACGTCCATATTGCGTTTTTATTCACCTCAGGATATACATAGGCCTCGTACCACATAGTCTGGTAGGCATTTCCCTGCTGGTTTCCTGTGGAGAGCACGAGTCCCGTGTCAGTCCCTTGCTCATAGATAGCAAAAAAATACTGGCTCACATCCTCCGGCAGAGTGTCAATTTTCTTCCATCCATTTTCCTCCGAGTGCATTTCCTGTGCCTCTTTCGGGGTGTAGAGAGCCACCTGCTCTGCACGGAACTCCTGTGTAGGCGAGCCGTTGAGCAGATTGGCCTGAAAACCCAAGTACACCTCAGTCTCCTCCTCAAGCTGGAAGAAAAGCCCTTGCAGTTTCAAGTCACCAGTACAGTTGTCAATACCATAGTAAGCTATGCTCTGTTCCGGGATGTCGGCTGTATTGCAGAGAGTCTTGCTTACAAACATGTACGCCTCGCTGTTGATGTTATAGGTGGTGTTAAAGGCAGCCCCGAAAAAGAACTTTCCTGCAGGTAATGTGATTTTGCGATAGATGCGGGCATTTCTCAGGTCTCCTGTGGTATTTTTGCCTGCATCGTTCCACACACCGAGCATCAATGCCTCACGGCCTGAATAGATGTCCAGCCCATGCTTTGTGCCGTCATTACCATTAGGGATATTGAAGTTCTCCACAACCCAGTTTTTTGGTGAGCCAAAGCGCTTTGACGCCCCTGCGGAACGGGAAAAGCCGCTCGCCTCAACAAGGTATTGTGTGGTGAGGTTTTCTTCTATCACTCCACCGAAAGCCCCGCCCTTGTTCACGCCGTCGCTGCGAAACGAGCGGTAGGCAGCCATCAAGGCTTCACGGGCCGCATCACAGTCGGCATCGGCACTCCCGGCAGACACCATTTTGGCTTTATTGACAACTTTGCGCAAAGCCTCAAGCTTGGCAGGGTTGATTTTTCCAGTATTGTAAGCTTGAGCCTTTAACTCAGCCCCGTTTGCCGTGTTCTCCACAGCCTCGACAAGCTCCTGCAACTTCTCGTATGCACTGCGGTTGTCAGCCTTAAGAGTGATACGGAACACAGGGGCAATGCCGTTAGGTTTCGTGGCAGGCACCTGAACAGTCAGTCCGTCAATGCCGTGTGTAAACTCCACTTCCCCACCGCCAAGCTGGGTCACGCTCTCAACCTCGCCGCTATACGACGGCTCAGCTATAGAAAACGCCTTAAACGTGAACGCCCCGGCTTCCGGCCATGCCATTATCGTGGCATAGACGGCGCCCTCTTTCTCCACGTAGCGCACATCCTGTGCTGAGTATGCCTGCCCCTCGTTGAATCCCTGGGCGTTCATAGGGTTGGCGGCCTCTGCCAACGGTCCCTCTCCAAAAGTCTTCCACATACGAGTGCCGTATATGGACTCGCTGTTGATATCCATCCAGGCTTTTATGTCAGCCAGCACCTTACGTTCCTTGTCGTCGATGGTGCCGTTTCCACGAACAGGTATTGAGAGCAGCAGGTTTCCGTTTTTTGACACCACGTCAACGAGCATACGCACGACAGTGGCTCCGCTCTTGTAGCTGTTGTTGTTGTACACACTTTGGTTATAATGCCAGTCACCGATACAAGTGCAGGTCTGCCAGTAGGTCTCTTGCGGACGGTCGGGAATACCACGCTCCACATCCCACAGCATATAACCCTTCTGCTGGGCGGTGAGCTGCTTTCCTGTCACCACCACCTGCTGTTTTCCGTCGTGTTTGGATGCACTGTGGTTATAATAGTGTTGCAGGATATTCTTTCCAATCTGGTCGTCACAGCCATAGAAAGGCATGGCAGTGTCATCGAAGTAAATCATGTCGGGGTCATAGTCGTTGATAAGCTGCAACACACGGTTTTGAAACTTCTTCTTGTATGCAGCAGACGGCTGGCTCGCCCCGTTGCCCCAGTCCCACTGGCCGTGTATGGAACCGCTATTCTCCCAGCCTGTCGAGTGGGTGTGGTTCTGTGCATACAGCTCTTGAGGATCGAGACCTTCCCACCACTTGCCAGCTCCGTCAGCCTTTGTCTGGTTCCCGTCATACTTCTGCGACGGCTCCAACCACGTCCAGGCATGTGAGGCATGGATGCTTACTCCCAATGGAAGACCCTCAGCCTTGCAGGCGTCGCTCCATCCTTTTATAAGGTCTTTTTTCGGTCCCACATTCACGGAGTTCCACTCCTGATATGGTGAGTCCCAGTTGTCGAAGTTGTCATGATGGTTTCCCAATGCCATAAAATAACGTGCACCCACGCTCTTATAGAGACTAACCAGCTCCTGTGGATTCCACTGGTCAGCCTTCCAGGCGTTGCACAGCTCTTTCAATCCGAAATCCTTGGGATTTCCATAGTGGTTCACGTGCCAGTTGTAGGCTCCGCTACCCTCGTAATACATGAAGCGGGCATACCAGTCGCCTGCCTCAGCCTGACACTGGGGTCCCCAGTGTGCCCATATTCCGAACTTTGCGTCCTTGAACCAGTCGGGGCACTGCCACTCACTAAGCGACTCCCACTCCGACCCGAATGAACCGGTTTTCACCTCTACATCAGCATTTTGGGCATACCCACTCATGGCTGCAGCCAGAAACAAAATAACAAAACACTTCCTCATAAAATTCAACAATTTGGCATTATTTGATAATTTTCTGCAAATTTACTCATTCTTTCAAGAAGCATTATTCAAAATATCGCTCAAAAATAGGATAAAATTGCACACGTGTCAAAAATAAACAACTAAAACATAGCATAGACTCATGTATTTTTAGTAACTTTGCGACATGACAAAACAGAATGTAACAAAAATACCCATAGAGTCTCTGAGCCTGATGATGCTCAACGTGGGGTTTGCAAGGCATAACGGCAACTGGAACTGGAAGAATGTGAACTCGCCCTTCACCCGCATCTTTTTCGCCACCGAAGGTGAGGCGATCCTACATCTGCCTGATCAGTCGCTGCCCATACGTCCCGGCTATATTTACATCCTCCCTGCATATACCACTCACTCTTACGAGTGCAATGGAAACTTTGCGTTGTACTATCTTCACTTGTATGAGACCTTTAAGAACGAGATTAGCCTGACCGACCTATATAACATCCCCACAGAAGTCAAGGCAGAGGAACTCACCGACGCCATTTTCAGGCACATGTGCAATATATGCTCTGACGCCCAGCTGCCGGGAAGCGACCCGAAGTCATACGACAGCATGCAGCAGACGCAAAACTACATGCAACGTTACAGCAACATGCCTCTTTGGCAGAAAATGGAACTCCGGGGAAGCATACTCATGATTGTCTCTCAGTTCATGCGTGAGAGCACGCCCAAAGTATGGACGAAAGACGAGCGAATGAACAAAGTGCTGTCTTATATCCACAAGAACATAGGACAAAACATAGACATCAACGATCTGGCCAGCGTGGCATGTCTGTCAAAGACCTATCTCATTCGCCTTTTCAAACGTGAGTTCAACACCACACCCGTGCAATACATCAACAAGAAAAAGATGGAGCAGGCCCAACTCCTTCTCTACATGACCGACCAGCCTGTAAAAGAGATCGCCTACGAGCTGGGATTCTTCGACCACAGCTACTTCATCCGCCTGTTCCGCAAGTCCATCGGCACCACCCCACTGGAATACAGAAAAAACACGCAGTAATAAGGGCGCGTCAAAAAGTTGTAACTGTCATTGTTTTGCAAACAAATCTTGCCAAAATTAGTTAAATGATTATATTCGGCAGAATTTAATATATCATATTTTGCCGTATATGATATTTTTTTTACCTTTGCGGCAAAATATAGCATGTTATGAGTAACATTATTGGCAGAAGACAGGAGACCTCCACTTACCTCTTATTGATGGACGGTCAACAAGAAACAAAGATATCAGGAAAGGAAGAAGTAATGTGTAAAACGGAATAGGGCCTTTACTCAGGAATGACAGCCCCATCAGTATGCCAGAGAGCACTGACCACAACCATATATGCCTCGAATCGCTCATACTTCCGTCATAGAACAGGCGTAACTAGAAATATATTGCTCCCATCATAAAAGTGTGGCAATATATATCCCATGCCGCAAAACGGCTCATGGCTATAACAGGGGTACAACTGACAAACACCAAAGACGACAAGATAGCATAATAGCGGCTCTTGGTAATTTGTTTAACACAGAGGAACAAAAACAGAGAAAAAACAGCCCCTATTAGGCCTGACATTGTCCGATGCGCCGCTATAGAGCCAGGAAACAAAGACTCAACTATTGAGGCAACCCAAGTGGGCAATGGAGGTAAGAGGGTAAAATCCCTTGGCTTATGCAGTTACTGTTGACAAATTATGGCAAAACCCGCCGATACCGGGCGAAAGTTGTAAAAAAATCGCAACTTTCGCCC
>JAZUMZ010000141.1:0-33662 GCA_045603885.1 Bacteroidaceae bacterium
AATCGTTTGATATTACAAAAAATATGTCCAAATGCTGTGATTTTTCAGAATATAATTGTATCTTTGTCTCGTCAAAATGGTTATAAATACATTCAAACGCACTATTAAAAAAGTTAAGAGCTTATAACTTAGAGTTTTATGTATTTATATCATTGCTAAATAGAAATATATTTTGTTTAATTAAATTTGTTAGGCATAATGGTAACAATTAATTACAAGAAAATACTGACATTATCCTTGATATTGATGATGGTGCATTTTTGTGAAATGTCAGGTAAAAATGTTCCCGTCGTTACGTTCAGTAAAAGCACAAAAAATATGTACTTCTATTATGTTAATGAAGGTTCCGTTTCTGTATTCAAGAACAATAGTAACCAGCTGGTTTGGGACGGCGATGACGTTATTGAGGAATCTGAAACAGGATATAAACTTATTGCCGATCAAGTGTTAAAGGTTTACATCGATACGGCTTTCAAAAACTATACACCAGACTCTTTTGCTTTTATGTTTTACGGTTTCGAGAATTTGACAGATATTGATGGATTTGAAAACCTAAATGTTAGCAACACGCATAAACTTACTGGTATGTTTAGCGGATGTAAATCGTTAAAACAGATTGATTTGTCAAATTTCGACACCTCAAATGTATTGGAAATGGGTGATATGTTCCGTGATTGCATTAGTTTGAAGACACTTGATGTGTCTTCATTCAATACAAGCAATGTGATGGGTATGGGTTATATGTTTTATAACTGCACGAATTTGGAGAGCATTCAAGGCTTATGGCGATTCGACACAAGTAACGTATTGTCGATGACACACATGTTCTATGGATGTGAGTCGCTGGTTGACTTAGATGATGTGATGGTTTTCAATACTTCCAAAGTCAAAAACATGAGTGAAATGTTTCATTCATGCAAAAAGGCCACACGAATTAATGTGTCGAAGTTTGACACATCAAATGTGACAGGTATGAATTGTATGTTTGCCGATGCAGAAAGCGTGACATCTCTTGACGTGAGTCACTTTAACACATCAAATGTCACGACCATGTATGCGATGTTTTCCGGCTGCAGTAATTTGAAAAGTCTGAACTTGACATCGTTTGATGTGTCGAAAGTGGAATCCTTTGCCAGTATGTTCAGTTTTTGCAAGAACCTTACAACAATCATCTGCAATGACACATGGCCGTCATCCTCGGACTCATACAATATGTTTTACCGTTGTGACGCATTAACCGGCTCCATTTCATACGACAAAAACAAATTGACATCAGAATATGCCAATCCTGACAACGGCTATTTCACCAAAGTGAGAGACTTCAACTTCAAAATAGCTGGAGTGCCTGTGACCGACATCAATTGCAGAGACCTGACCGGGATTGATGGGGTATTTGTAGTGGGAGGTCAACTCTTCTTTGAACCAGAGACCAACACTTTAGTAATAGATGAGGCCGACATCTACGGAGGAGAATATCCCGCCATCTCAAACGAATCCAATAACGGACTGACAATCAAAGTTGGTAGGGCTCGTATGTTGGGAGTAAACAATCTCAGAACAACTAGCGGAAAGGCAGCATTGCTGATTAGTGCTCCAACAACCATCAAAGGAGATAAAGAACTTACGATGTTGAACGACAACGGGTATTTGAGCGCATACGGAGGAACTGATGCTACCATTTATTTAGAAGGCAAAGAGTCAGAACTAACAATTGAGGACGCAACGATAATTGCATCCGGTTCCAACGTTGGAATCAGTGGAGAATGTATTAAGACGGGATTAGATGAAGCTGAATTATATGGGAAACTAATAATTAAAGGTTTTTCTAATGTAGGTGTTTTGGGTTCTACAGCATGTATCTATAATTTAAACGCTCTCGAGATGCAAGACCATAACATCATCACAACCCCGAAGTCTGCGGAATTTGAGATTTTCTATGAAAACAATAATATTCCGTGGTATAGTGGAGTATGTGTAAACAAAGAGGTTGTGAAGAATGAGCCAGTATATATCACCTATACTAATCCCGGCGATGTGAATCTGGACATGAGAGTTGATATCTCTGACATTGTAGCTGTAATCAACACCATCGCTGGAGACAAAACTTTCAGGAATACGGCTGACGTGAGCGGTGACTCTGCCGTCAACATCACAGACGTAGTGGAAATAATAAATATCATTTCCGGAAAATAAACCTATTGCAGTAGTAGGTGCCATCAGAACTGAAGAAGAGGATTAATGTGAATGGGACAAATAGGAATTTTTGTAAATTGAATGCTTAATTGTATATTTGCAAAAAATCAAATCAATTATAATTATGAAGACCAATATTATTAGTACAATTATCATTGTTTTGGCTCTCACGACCATGTCATGTGTATTTACCTCATGCAACAAGCCTAAATTAGACGGAACCACATGGAGAATGCATGAAGAGGTGCAAGGGCTTGATGACGCCCCCACCCTTACGTTCGACCGCACTCTAAAATTTGTTGACAAATCCGCAGTTGAGATATACGACATAAATGAAAGCAGCGGTTATTCCTCATCATACGTGAATAATGAAGGGACAGTGGACTATCATCCCGGCGGAAAAACCGAAGAGTCCAAAAAAGGTACATACACATTTGAAAACAATGTGCTGACGATAACCATAGGTGATAAGAAAGAGAGATATATCATAAGAAAGGATTATCTCATATATGATATAGACGAAAAGGAATACGATGAACTTCCTGATTATCAACGTGGATTATATACATACAAAAGATTGAAATAAACAGAACCATTTATGACTATGAAGACAATGATATCATTAGCGTTATGTATGAGCGCATGGCTGGGAATGTCAACCTGCAACTCGGCTCCTAACGAGACAAGTACAGAAGGAAAGGGGTGCCCGATAAAGGCTGAGACCTCAAAGATTGTTTATTATGAGTATTCCAATTCGGGGTTGGCAATTCATACTAAATACGAGATCTACAGAGACTCTATTGTGTGGGATTATGAAGAGGTTCGTAACGACTGCCACCTGAGAGATATCATCACTTACCCAGACAAAGACTTTGATGAATTGATTGGTCAACTGAGTAAAATCAAATTCTCCGCAAAAGACAGTCATGACACAAGTTCTGGCGGCTCCGGGTATTACTATGCTTTCTCGACATCCGACAAGGATTATTTCCATTTCAACAGCAGCTATAAGCTTTCAGGCGATATTGACTCGGCATGCGAACTTATTCAATCATTTATTAAATCGCATACCACAGATGGCCTGGCTGCATTCCAAAGACTTTCTGCAGCGCCTCATGAACGCGCAGTCTTAGGAGAGTTTGAGGAGCTGCCTGAAGAGCTTGAGAAATACCGAGTAAAATAACGTCGAATTAGGCGAATTAAAGGGAATCAACATGCTGCAGCATTTTTTTAAAAAAATGAAAAGTTAATGAGAATATCTGTATATCTAATTTTATTTATTACAGGTGCTGTTTATGTACAGGGACAAACGAGCAAAAGCGACAGTGTGACTGACGGCAGATGGGAATTAGTGTGGCACGACGAGTTTGACGGCGACGGTGCTGTAGATTCCACTTATTGGAATTATGAGCTTGGTTTCGTAAGAAACGAGGAATATCAGTGGTACAGACGTGAGAACGTAGTGAAACGCGACGGAATTCTGTTTATAGAAGGCCGTAAGGACTCTGTTCCCAACCCATATCACAATGCGTCGATCAACGACTGGAGACATAGCCGTAAGTACGCCACCTGCACATCGGGCAGTATCAACACCCGCGGTAAATTCAGCTTCCAATATGGCAAACTTGAGGTTCGAGCGCGAATACCCTGTGTTGTAGGCTCCTGGCCTGCAATATGGACCTTGGGTATAGATAAAGAATGGCCGTCTAACGGAGAAATCGACGTGATGGAGTATTACCATATAGACGACATTCCACATATCCTTGCCAACGCCGCCTGGGGTAACGACCGCCGTTTTGATGCTGTTTGGAACTCAGCACGTATAGAATTCAGTCATTTCACAGACAAAGATCCGTATTGGTACTCCAAATTCCATATATGGACAATGAACTGGGACTCAGAGCATATCGAGCTGAGCCTTGACGGCGAGGTATTGAACACGATAGACCTAAGCAAGACTGTGAACGGCCGCATTGGAGGTTACAGGAACCCATTCCACCAACCTCACTACATATTGTTGAACCTTGCAATTGGCGGAATCAACGGAGGCGAGCCCCAAGCCGACTCATGGCCTATGCGTTATGAGGTGGATTATGTGAGGGTTTACAAGTCTGTCGACAACAAATAATCATATCATTTGCTCTAATTAAAAATTATATGTAACTTTGCTAAAGAAATCTGGATTTATGCCGAAATATTCAATTATAGTACCTGTGTTCAACCGTCCGGATGAGGTTGACGAGTTGCTTGCCAGCCTGACCCAGCAAAGTTATCATGACTTTGAGGTTGTGCTTGTTGAGGACGGTTCGAGCAAGCCTTGCAAAGAAGTGGCTGACCGCTATGCACCTGGTCTTGACCTTCATTACTACCGCAAAGAAAACTCCGGTCCCGGTCCGTCTCGCAATTACGGAGTGGAGCGTGCCCATGGTGAATATGTCATAATATTAGACTCCGACGTGGTGCTTCCCACAGGGTATCTTGCCGCCGTGGACAGAAGTCTAAAGGAAACCCCTTGCGATGCCTTTGGCGGTCCCGACAGCGCCCACGAGTCGTTTACCGACATACAGAAGGCCATCTCCTACTCTATGACCTCTTTCTTCACCACAGGTGGTATAAGAGGCGGCAAGGCTAAACTCGACAAATTCCATCCACGCTCCTATAACCTCGGCGTTAAACGTGAAGTATATAATGCTTTGGGCGGTTTCTCCAAGATGCGTTTCGGCGAGGACATAGACTTCAGCTACCGGATTCTGGAGGCAGGCTATACCACCCGCCTCTACCCCGACGCCTGGGTTTGGCATAAACGTCGCACGAACTTAGACAAGTTTTTCAAGCAAGTGTTCAATTCCGGCATCGCCCGTATAAACCTGACCAAACGTCATCCCGGCACTCTGAAACTGGTTCATCTGCTTCCGATGGTATTTACCGTAGGTGTAATATGTCTGATTCTTGCGGCTGTAGTGATGCGCTTAGCCGCTCTCAGCCCATCCACCAGCGAGTGTTTCCGCGAAGGATTTCCCCTTGGCAAGACACACATCGGGTGGTGGTCTCTGCCACTCATGCCGATTCTATTGTATATATTGTTGGTATTTATCGATTCCACGATAAGAAACCGGTCGGCTGTAATCGGCTATCTCTCCATAAAATCGTCGTTTGTACAGCTGTTCGGCTACGGCTTCGGGTTCCTGACCGCCTGGTGGAAACGGTGCGTGCTGCGCAAGAGCGAGTTCTCGGCATTTGAGAAGAATTTTTATTGACAAAACCACCTTACAAAAAAGCTGCCTCCGGCACTTTGAAAAAACGGCGAATCATGCAAATTCATCGAATTAAGCGTGCCTTTGGTTCTTAGAGATTCTCACTGATGAATAAAACAGAAGAAATAAAAAATGTATATGTTGACGAGCTGCTAAAAGACGAAAGCCCACATGTTTCGATGAAAGACATCGATCTTGAGGACCGTCCGAGAGAGAAGCTTATGGAACTTGGCGCAGAACGTTTGAGCAACGCCGAGTTGTTTGCCACGCTGATAGGCAGTGGCACTCGTGAACAGAACGCCACCGAGCTGATGCAACAGATATTGAACGACTGCGGGGGCATGATTTCCTTACTGGACCGCATGGAGATTGACGAACTGATGACGTACAAGGGTATTGCCGAGGCCAAAGCCATCAAGATAAAAGCCGCCTTGGAGCTTAGCAACCGGAGGATGCGCGAGAATATGAGTGATTTACGCTGTTACAGCACCGCAGAATCAGTTTATCAGTTTATGAAGCCCCGTATCCAGTCATTGAGCCATGAGGAGTGCTGGGCGATGATGCTCAACAACAACGCTCGTCTGTTGCGTGTAGTTCAGCTTAGCCAAGGTGGTCTCAACACCACAATTGTCGATACACGGATATTATGCAAGAAAGCTATCATTGCTGAAGCCATGAATGTGATACTGATCCATAACCATCCATCTGGCAGCCTTCGTCCCAGCCATGACGACGACATCCTGACACAGAGAGTCAAGACAGCCCTCTCCACCCTTGACATTCGCCTGATAGACCATATAATTGTGACCGACGGCGGTTATTACAGCTACAACGAGATGGGGCGTTTGTAAGAAAAGCCATATCAAGAAATAAATTTATTTCAAAGATGACAAAATACGATATAGAGACCAAAGTGGTTGAAATGCTGAAGACGGTGTTCGACCCAGAGATACCGGTTAATGTCTATGACCTGGGTCTTATTTATACAATAGACGTGACAGAGGACGGTGGTGGCAGTTTCGACGTAAAGGTTGAGATGACTCTGACCGCCCCCAACTGTCCCGCCGCCGACTTTATTATGGAGGACATCCACATGAAACTGGAATCGATCAAAGATGTGAGCCATGTTGATGTGGAGCTTGTGTTTGAGCCAGAGTGGGATAAAAGCATGATGAGTGAGGAAGCCCGCTTGGACTTGGGATTTGACTTATAAGCTTTCAACGATTGAAAATTGACTTACAGTGAAAAACTATTATTTCATATCTGACGCCCACCTTGGCTGCAGGGCTTTTGAGCACCTCCGCACCCGCGAGCGGAGACTGGTAAACTTTCTCGATGCCATCAAAAACAAGGCAGAGGCAGTTTATATGCTTGGTGACATATTCGACTTTTGGTTTGAGTATAAGAATGTCGTCCCCAAGGGCTACACCCGTTTCTTGGGCAAGGTGAGTGAGTTGACCGACCTTGGAGTGGAGGTACATTTCTTCCTAGGCAACCACGACATGTGGTGTGGTGACTATCTTGAGAAAGAGTGTGGTGTTGTTATTCACCGCAGCGCCACCACCGTAGAACTATGTGGCAAGGTCTTCTACTTAGCCCATGGCCACAAACACGACCAGGCATACGAAAACTGGCAGACCCGTCTGATGTTCTCATGTTTTGAGAGCCACACACTCGTTGCCTTATCTAAATGGATCCATCCCCGCTGGTTTATCTCGTTCGGTTACAACTGGGCCCGCAACAGTCGTATGAAACACGGCAAAGCACATCCCTATGCCGGCGACGACAAAGAAGGTGTCGTTGTCTTTGCCAAAGAATATCTTGAGAGCCATCCTGCTGTCAATTATTTCCTATTTGGTCACCGCCATATCGAACACGACATGTTTCTCGGCGAAAACAGCCGTCTGATGATATTAGGCAACTGGTATGAGCTATGCACCTATGCCGTTTTTGACGGAGACTGCCTTTATATGGAACGATTTGTGGAGGGCGAGACAAAAATTTGACATTTTTTGTATTTTATGCGAATAAAATGCGCAAATAATTTGCATATACACAAAAAAGTGCGTATATTTGCAAACAATTTGCAAATATTATTCAAAACTCAGTTTATAAAATACTTAAAATCAGCATGAGCGTAAAAAACGACCGTCTTGACACAATCAAGATGATTATCTCAAGCCGTGACATAAACAACCAGGAAGAGCTGATCAAGGAGTTGGAGGCCGAGGGCTTTAAACTGACTCAGGCCACATTGTCACGTGACCTAAAGCAGATGAAGGTATCTAAGGCAATATCTCAGAACGGTCGCTCCGTTTATGTCCTCCCTACAAACGCTATGTACAAACGCGTTAAAGAGAACATCCCCATAAGCGAGATGCGTACCCACACAGGGTTTATATCCCTGCGATTCTCCAGGAATATCGGTGTAATCCGTACTCGTCCCGGCTATGCCAGCGGTATTGCCTATGACATAGACAACGCCCGTATTCCCTTGATAATCGGCACAATCGCCGGAGACGACACCATAATGATAGTAACTGAGGACGGTGTTCCCCACAACAGTGTCCGAGAGGCTTTGTCTTCGATTATTCCTGTTTAAGGATAATACAATCCAGGCAGTGCCGCAACAATGTGCCACAGGATAATGACAAAGAACCGGGAATAATTCAACAATTATTATTATAGATTAAAACAAGCAATTTGTTTATAACATATCAATAACCTCAATAATCCAAAGAGATGAATTACAACGATGGGATTGAAATCTTAGTAGCCGACACATCCCATGAGAAATATGTCGACACCATATTGGAGACCATAACCGCCTCAGCCAAGAAGCGCGGCAGTGGAATAGCCACCCGCACACACGAGTATCTTCTGACGAAGATGCGTGAGCGCAAAGCTATTATCGCTTTGTCGGGACCAGAAAAAGAATTCGCCGGTTTCTGCTACATAGAAAGCTGGGGAAACAAAGAATATGTAGCCAACTCCGGATTGATAGTGGTTGAAAAATTTCGCAACCACCACCTAGCCACCCGTATCAAAGAAGCCGCCTTTACATTGAGCCGTCTCCGCTGGCCAAACGCTAAGCTATTCGGACTTACAAGCCAAGCGGCAGTTATGAAAATCAACACACGACTTGGGTATGTGCCGGTAACATTTGCACAGCTCACTCAGGATGATTCTTTCTGGGCCGGTTGTGGCACCCCCGAAGACCCACATTGCATAAATTGCGATATCCTTGCGCGCACAGGTCGCAAATACTG
Source organism: Bacteroidaceae bacterium (assembly GCA_045603885.1). Classification (GTDB taxonomy): domain Bacteria; phylum Bacteroidota; class Bacteroidia; order Bacteroidales; family Bacteroidaceae; genus UBA3839. Next base: position 8,717 of record JAZUMZ010000141.1, read on the forward strand.
CGTCTGCACGGCAATGCTTTACGATCCCGCCGACCATGTAGGTGAGCCTCTGCCGGTTGAGTTTCCTCCAGACGTTGTTGAGATGGCAAAACGAAGCAATAATTAATATAAAACGACAAAACAAAAACAATAATATGGACAAGAAGAAAGTAGTAGTAGCCTATAGTGGCGGTCTTGACACATCCTACACCGTGATGTATTTAGCTAAAGAGATGGGATATGAAGTACATGCCGCATGCGCCAACACCGGTGGTTTCAGTGCCGAGCAGCTGAAAACAAACGAGGAAAACGCCTATAAACTCGGCGCCACAAAATATGTGACCCTTGACGTGACTCAAGAATATTACGAGAAATCACTAAAATACATGGTTTATGGCAATGTTCTCCGTAACAATTGCTATCCGATATCCGTATCCTCTGAGCGTATTTTCCAAGCAATCGCCATAGCCCGTTACGCCAACGAGATTGGCGCCTCTGCTATTGCCCACGGCTCCACAGGCGCCGGTAACGACCAGATTCGATTTGACATGACATTCTTAGTGATGTGTCCCAACGTTGAGATTATCACATTGACCCGCGACCGCAATCTGAGTCGTCAGGAAGAAGTCGATTATCTGAACGCCCATGGTTTCCATGCCGACTTCACCAAACTGAAGTATTCATACAATGTAGGTATATGGGGCACCAGTATCTGTGGTGGTGAGTTGCTTGACTCCACCCAAGGTCTTCCTGAGAGTGCCTATCTCAAACACCCGACAAAAGAAGGTCCTGAGATTTTGAAATTAGGATTTGAGAAGGGTGAGCTATGCAGCGTGAACGGCGAGCAATTCGCCGACAAGATTGCAGCAATCAAGAAGGTTGAGGAAATAGGTGCCTCATACGGAATTGGCCGTGACTGCCATGTAGGTGACACGATAATCGGAATCAAGGGTCGTGTTGGCTTTGAGGCTGCCGCTCCTATGTTAATTATCGGTGCCCACCGTTTCTTAGAAAAATACACCCTGTCGAAATGGCAACAATATTGGAAAGATCAGGTAAGCAACTGGTATGGAATGTTCCTTCACGAGAGCCAGTATTTAGAGCCAGTGATGCCAGATATCGAAGCCATGCTGTCAAGCAGCCAGCGTAATGTAAGTGGTGTTGTAACATTAGAGCTCCGTCCGCTAATGTTCCAGACTGTTGGTGTTGACACCCCCAATGACCTAGTGAAGAACAAGTTAGGTGAGTATGGCGAGACCGCAAAGGCTTGGACAAGCGACGACGCCAAGGGTTTCATAAAAGTCTCAGCAACAGCATTGAGGGCATATTATCTCGCTCATCCAGAGGAGGAAAGATAGCCCCAAACGAAGAGACATGGATTATAGTGTGTTTACATATAGTTATTTCAAGACTAAATGATAAAGATTGGTATTTTAGGTGCCGCCGGATATACAGGTGGTGAGTTAATCCGTCTGCTTATAAACCACCCTGAGGCGCAGATTGTATTTGCTAACAGTGAAAGCAATTCCGGCAACCATGTGAGTGATGTTCATGAAGGCCTATTAGGCGACACAGATTTAAAGTTCACATCAGACATGCCTTTTGAAAGTGTAGATGTAATATTTTTATGTTTCGGGCATGGAAAGAGTGTCCAGTTTCTCAAGGACAATCCACTCCCCTCAAGAGTAAAAATCATAGACTTGGCACAAGACTTCCGCATCTCCTCTCCTGATCATGATTTTGTTTACGGACTTCCAGAGATTCACCGTGCTGCCATTTCCTGCTGCCAGCATTTAGCCAACCCCGGTTGTTTCGCCACTTGCATCCAGTTAGGTTTGGTTCCGTTGGCATCCGCCGGACTACTTACGCACGACATAAGCGTCAACGCAATCACAGGAAGCACAGGTGCCGGTCAGAAACCAGGCAGTACCACACATTTCTCATGGCGCACCGGCAATATGAGCACCTACAAAGTATTTAACCACCAACATCTCCATGAGATCCGCCAGACATTGCATGAACTTCAAGGCTCATTGAATGTCAGTGTTGATTTCATCCCCTATCGCGGAAATTTCTCCCGAGGCATATTTTGCACAGAGGTAGTTAGTTTCGATGGAGAAGAAGGAACAAGCACCAATCCGGGTGAGGATCAACTGACAGCAATGTATAAGAAATTCTACCAAGACGCACAATTCACCCACTATGTTGATCGCCCTTTAGACTTGAAGCAGGTAGTGAATACAAACAAATGCCTTGTCCATGTTGACAAATTCGGCAACAAAGCAGTTATCACCAGCGTGATAGACAATCTTCTAAAAGGAGCCGTAGGTCAGGCTGTCCAGAACATGAACATCATGTTCGGAATAGATGAGACATCTGGATTAAAATTGAAAGCAAGTGGTTTTTGACATATCATACCAACCAACAAACATAAGAGAGTATGGATTTATTTGACGTATATCCTCTATTTGACATAACAATTGATCACGGTAAAGGAGCAAAAGTCTGGGACGACAAAGGTACTGAATATTTAGACCTTTATGGGGGTCATGCTGTAATATCAATCGGTCACAGCCATCCCCACTATATAAAGAAAATAACCGAGCAGGTCAACAAGTTAGGATTCTACTCCAATTCTGTAAAAAATCCACTTCAGTCGGAGTTGGCAGAAAAATTAGGCCGCATGAGCGGATACGAGGACTATCAGCTGTTTCTCATCAACTCTGGAGCTGAAGCGAACGAAAACGCCCTAAAGCTGTCATCTTTCTATAACGGTCGCACGCGTGTTCTCGCCATTGAGAAATCGTTTCACGGCCGTACCTCACTTGCAGTCGAAGTCACGAACAACCCAAAGATTGTCGCTCCTATCAACTCAAACGGTCACGTCACATTTCTTCCAATCAATGATTTAAGCGCATGGGAGAAAGAACTCAACAAGGGTGATGTGTGTGCCTGCATAATAGAGTGTATCCAAGGTGTTGGCGGCATTCGCCTTGTAGATAAAAACTTCCTGTATGGTCTTCGCAAGCTGTGCGATGCCCACAATACAGTATTGATATGCGATGAGATTCAATGTGGATATGGCCGTAGCGGAAAGTTCTTTGCCCACCAGCACCTTGACGTAACTCCCGACTTGATAACAGTTGCTAAAGGTATAGGTAACGGCTTCCCCATGGGCGGAGTGCTGATATCGCCCAAGTTCACACCAGTTTACGGTCAGCTCGGCACCACTTTCGGCGGCAACCACTTAGCCTGTGCTTCCGCCCTTGCAGTCCTTGAGATAATGGAGTCAGAGAAATTAATTAAAAATGCCGCTGTTGTCGGCAATCACCTTATAGAGTCATTGCGTAATGCCAACCTTCCCCATGTTGTTGACATCCGTGGACTTGGACTAATGATTGGCATAGAACTTGACATCCCTTACAAAGATGTCCGCTCACGTCTTCTTTTTGAGGAGCATTGCTTCACAGGCTGTTCCGGCACTAACGTGCTTCGTCTTTTGCCACCTCTTTGCCTTTCAATAGATCAAGCCAATGAGTTTATTGAAAAATTAAAAAAGGTACTCAATTCAACAAAAACAAAATAATTAACAAGTTTTAAGCAATTCTTGCTTTGTTTGTGAAAAATGTGTAAATTTGCATGTAATTCCTCAAAAATGCAGATTTACACATTTTTTATATAAATTCCACACAAACACTATTCACAATATGAAATTTAAAAGCTCAATAATGTTAATGATGGCATTTCTGTCGTCATTTATATGCAACGCCTCAGAAGTTCCAGCTCCCCAGAACATCTTTGCACGCGAGCATAAAAGTCTAAACGGTGACTGGAACTACATCATTGACGTACAGGAAGAGGGTTACTACGACTATCGTATGAACCCCATGAGACATGGTTTCTTTATGAATGCCAAGCCCAAAAAGCCGTCAGACCTTGTTGAATATGACTTTGACGCTTCTCCCACAATGAAAATCCCCTGCGACTGGAATACAGCAGTGCCGTCACTTATGTTTTACGAAGGAACTGTGTGGTTTCACAGGTCATTTGAGTACACTCCAGTCAGTGGGCATCGCACGCTTCTTTATTTCGGTGCCGTGAACTACGAAGCCATCGTCTATGTAAACGGTGAAAAAGCCGGAGAGCACCGAGGCGGCTTCACCCCCTTCTGCTTCGATGTCACCAAAAGTCTTCGTCCTGGAAAAAACAACGTAATTTTAAAGGTAGATAACAAACGCCACGCCAACAATGTACCCACTCAGATTTTTGACTGGTGGAATTACGGCGGAATCACCCGGGATGTATTGCTTGTGGATGAACCAGACACCTATATTGAGGATTATGCCGTGAGGTTGGTAAAGAAACACATTATACGTTTTGATGTAAAGTTAAACAAGCCTGTTAAAGGTGAAAAGGTGACATTCCATATACCTTCTCTTGGTATTCACAAAACATTGACTACCGATAAAGACGGCCGCTCCATTGCCGGCGTACACCGCTCTTCCAAAGATTTATTGTTATGGTCACCCTCCCACCCTTCTCTCCATGAAGTTGACATAGAATACTCTGGCAAAACAATAAAAGACCGCATCGGTTTCCGCACAATAGAGACCCGCGGCAAAGAAATCTTGTTGAACGGTGAGCCCATTTTTCTTAAAGGCATATGCATTCACGAAGAGAAACTTAACGGTGGTGGCAGGGCGAATGGAGTGAGCGACGCGCGCCGTTTGCTGAGAATGGCCAAAGAGCTTGGCTGTAACTTCGTACGTCTCGCTCATTATCCCCACAACGAATTTATTGTACGCGAGGCGGAGCACATGGGTATATTAGTATGGTCTGAGATTCCGGTCTATTGGACCATCGCCTGGGATAATCCTGACACTTATAAAAACGCAGAGTGTCAACTGAGCGACATGATACTTCGTGATCACAACCGCGCCTCTGTAATCATTTGGTCTATAGCAAACGAAACTCCCCACTCAGACTCCCGGGACCGTTTTCTGTCAAGCTTAGCCCGCAAGGCCCGCTGTCTTGATGACAGCCGCCTGATAAGCATGGCCATGGAAGTGACCTCCGCATCCAACTATGTAAACCGCCTTCAAGACAACATGAACAAATATGTTGATGTTGTCAGTTTCAACCAATATGTAGGCTGGTATCGTGACGTAAACGACGCACCAAAGATGAAATGGGAAATTCCCTACGACAAGCCAGTCATAGTAAGTGAATTTGGCGGCGGTGCCAAATATGGCAATCACGGTGACAAAGGTGAGCGTTGGACAGAAGAATTCCAAGAAAACCTCTACAAAGAAAATCTGTCCATGCTTGAGAAAATCGACGGGCTAGCAGGAATGAGTCCATGGATATTAAAAGATTTCCGTTCTCCCCGCCGAGTTTTAACCGGTGTCCAAGACTATTACAACATGAAAGGTCTTTACAGCGACAACGGCGAAAGAAAGATGGCAGCCGACGTGTTAAGAGAATGGTACAGCAAAAGATAATGGTTATATGGAGTATAAATACAAAAATAAACGGACGTTTTCACGTCCGTTTATTTTTGTATTTTGTAACATCTTACAAGATTGTCTTGACAGCCTCAAGCATTCCCTTCTCCTGGATAAGGTCGAGGAAGTACTTAACCATGCCGGTAAGCCCAGGAACAGTGTTGTTGAGATTCTCTTTCCAGATATTCTCAGCTGCGAGCACACCCTCAGCCACGCGCTGAGTGTCTCCTGTAGCCCAGAGATCAGTGAGCAGCTGCATGATTTCAGGTGCGTCGTTAGGTTGTATAGGTGCTCCGTCAGCACGTGTACCACCTTTATAGTAAGTGATGATAGCAGCAAGTCCGAATACAAGTCCCTTCGGAAGCTCCCCCTTACGCTCAAGATAAATCTTGACACCTGGTAAGTCACGTGTCTCATACTTAGGGAAAGAGTTAAGCATGATAGAAGTCACTTGATGGTCAACGAACGGATTGTTAAAACGCTCAAGCACGTCTGTTGCAAACTTACGAAGTTCATCCATCGGGAGGTTGAGAGTCTCCATAAGTTCCTCAAATTGTACTTTATGAATGTATTTACCAAGTACAGGGTGGTTGCAAGCATCACGCACAATATTTACACCTGAAAGATAAGTCACTGGTGAGAGGACTGTGTGTGGACCATTGAGGAGTGTCACCTTACGCTCATGGTAAGGTTTCTCACTCGGTGCGATAAGCACATGTAGTCCTGCTTTCTCCGCAGGGAATTCCTTACGAAGCTGTGCTATAGACATATTCTCCGGTTTTTCGATAACCCAGAGGTGGAACACCTCTCCCTGAACAACAAGGTTGTCTGCATAGCACACCTTCTTTTGAATCTGCTGAATTTCGTTTCGCGGGAATCCAGGAACGATGCGGTCAACAAGAGTAGCGCAAACATAGCAATACTTAGTGAACCATGTCTTGAACTTCTCATAGTCCTTTCCGAAATCTTCTTTCCAAAGCTCGATATACTTGAAGATACATTCCTTAAGGTGATGTCCATTAAGGAAAATAAGCTCACATGGCATAATTATCAAACCCTTGGTTTTGTCGCCCTTAAATGTCTTGAAACGACGATATAGTAGCTGTGTAAGTTTTCCCGGATAGCTTGAAGCAGGTGCGTCAGACAGCTTGCAAGCCGGGTCGAATGCGATACCCGCTTCCGTTGTGTTAGAAATTATAAATCTGATTTCAGGCTGATCGGCAAGTGCCATGAAAGCATGATTCTGAGTGTAGGGATTTAGTGCGCGACTAATACAATCAACACGCTCCAATGAGTTGACAGCTTTACCATTGAGTCTTCCCTGGAGGTTTACATGGTAAAGACAATCCTGCTCGTTTAGCCAGTCAACCATCCCCCTCTCAATAGGCTGAACAACGACAACAGAAGAGTTGAAATCAGTTTTCTTGTTCATGTTATTGATAATCCAATCAACAAAACAACGAAGGAAGTTACCTTCTCCAAACTGGATGATTCTCTCGGGCGCACTGGACTTTGGAGCAGTTCGCGCATTTAAAGCTTTTAATGCCATAACAAGTAGATTTATAAGTTTTAGTTAGTTAACTTTTATCATTTATCTGCAAATTTAACGAATATTTCTGAAAAAGTTTACAACAAAATCAAAAATTATTATTAATTTTGCAATAAATAACAATAACATCTTTAAATATATAAATAAACTCTTAAATTATCAGCAGCTATGAAAAAATTCATGGATGAAAACTTCATCTTGCAGACAGAAACAGCACAAAAGTTGTATCACGAGCATGCTTCAAAGATGCCAATAATCGACTATCACTGTCATCTTGTTCCCCAGCAGGTAGCAGAGAACAAACGTTTCGACTCAATTACTCAAATATGGCTTGGCGGTGACCACTACAAATGGCGTGCAATGCGCAGCAACGGTGTTAACGAGCGTTACTGCACGGGAAAGGACACCTCAGACTGGGAGAAGTTTGAGAAATGGGCAGAAACCGTTCCTTACACTTTCCGCAATCCTCTGTACCACTGGACTCACCTTGAGCTGAAGACCGCATTCGGTATAGACAAGCGCTTGAATCCCGACACAGCTCGTGAGATATATGAAGAGTGCAACGAACAGATAAAAAACGATCCAAAATTCACTCCCCGGGGCTTAATGAAGCATTATAATGTTGAGACCGTCTGCACAACCGACGACCCTATTGACAGCCTTGAATATCACAAGCAGGTGGCAGCCGATCCGACAATGGAGACCCGTATGCTTCCCGCTTGGCGTCCTGACAAAGCAATGGCAGTTGAGGTTCCCGCAAACTTCAAGGCATACGTTGACACCCTGTCTGATGTCAGCGGAGTGAACATAAATGGTTTCAACGACTATATTGACGCCATCCAAAGAAGACACGATTTCTTCGCCTCCATGGGCTGCAAGTTGAGCGACCACGGTATTGAGGAATTCTATGCCGAAGACTACACAGACTCAGAGATAAAAGCAATCTTCGACAAGGTATATGCCGGCAACGACCTGACTCAGGATGAGATTTTGAAATTCAAGAGTGCGATGATGTATATCTTCGCCGTTCAGGACGCAGAGGCTGGTTGGGCTCAGCAGTTCCACTACGGTGCTATCCGCGACAATAACTCGAGGATGTTCAAGCAGCTTGGTCCCGATACTGGATTCGACTCCATAGGTGAGTTCAACACCGCCAAGAAATGCTCAAAATTCCTTGACCGTCTTAATGCAGAAGGCAAACTTGCCAAAACCATCCTATACAACCTTAACCCATGTGCCAACGAGGTACTTGCCACAATGCTCGGCAACTTCCAGGACGGTTCATGCCCGGGCAAAATCCAGTGGGGCAGCGGTTGGTGGTTCTTAGACCAGAAAGACGGCATGCAAAAGCAGATGAACGCCCTGTCGCTGCTCGGTTTGCTGAGCCGCTTCGTTGGAATGCTCACCGATTCCCGTTCGTTCCTCTCCTATCCACGCCACGAGTACTTCCGTCGCATATTGTGCAACCTTGTAGGTACAGACATTGAGAATGGCGAGGTGCCTTACACTGGTTATGAGGAGTCTCGTGTGAACCAGATGATTGAAGACATCTGCTACAATAATGCAAAGAACTACTTTCAATTTTAAGTTTTCAACTATAAATTAGTTTTGTGAGAAGTTCAAAAACATTTTTCTTGACTATATTATTTGCCTGTGCCTCCAATTTGGCGGCACAGGTAAATGGTGTTTTTGTGGATAACCTGAAAACCTTGAAAGTTGAGGTCAATGGTATGTGGGAGCCCGCCCCTGTTGTCCCTCTCGGCGGCGCCAACTATGTGCTCATTAGTTTTGACGACCTCCAGCACAACTTTGTGCGTCGCACATATCACATCAGGCACTGTAATGCCGATTGGACTCCCAGCGAACTAATCGAGAGCGAGTATCTCGACGGATTCAACGACCGTCCTATAGATGACTATTCACCCTCGATGAACACCACCACTCTATACAACCACTATTCATTCCGAATACCTAATAAAGACGTACGTCTTACAGTAAGCGGCAACTATATCGTTGACATCTATGAGGAAGGAGACGACGAGCCTGTAGGTCGCGCCTGCTTCTCCGTCTTGGACAACCACGTGGGAGTGGCCATTGGTGTAAGTCCCAACACAGACATAGACCAATATGACCGCCACCAGCAATTAAGCCTGTCGTTAAACTACCAGTCATATAGCGTTAACCGTCCCGAAGAAGAGCTTCATCCTGTTATACTTCAAAACAGACGTTGGGATACAAAAGTCGAGAATATTCGTCCCAGTGAGATTAGCGCCTATTCCCTAAGCTATGACCATAACCGCAACCTTATATTCCCAGCAGGAAACGAATACCGACGTTTTGAGATTCTTGACGAATATGTTCCGACCATGCACGTTGAGAAACTTGACTATCATGCCCCATATTACCATGCCAGCCTATATCCCGACGAAGCCAGAAAAAACTACATATACGACCAAGACCAGGACGGCCGCTTTCTTATCCGCAACAGTGATAATGTTGAAAACGAGACAGAGAGCGATTATTTCATTACCCATTTCAGGCTTGAGATGCCAGAAATTCCATACGGCACAGTCTATCTGAACGGTGACATGAGCTACAACACATATTCTGACGAATACGCTATGGAATATGACACTTCAGAAGGAGCATACATTCTTTCTCTATTACTCAAACAAGGTGCCTACAACTATCAGTATGTGTTTATACCTGATGACAGCAAGCAGCCCACCTTGTCAGAAACAGAAGGAAACTATTACCAGACAGAGAATGAATACTCCGTATATGTGTATCACAGACCATTCGGCGCACGTTACGACCACCTTGTCGGCTATTCCTCAGTAAAAACATCCTTTCGCTGACCTTTCAAAACACCAAGATGAAAAAGACACTGTTAACGATTGTATTGGCTCTGACATTTGTCTCCACATATAGTCAGACAGCAGAAGAAAACATAAAGACCTTCCTAAAGACCTACCGTCTTCCCGGCAGCAACCGTGTCCGCTCCGCCTCGCTTCGATCATTGACTATCGACGACCGCAAGGAGTCTATGGATATCACTCTCGGCAACGGTGCTGACGAAATGTTCTACACCGAAGAAACCGCCAGCCAGTTGAAGTCAGACCTTCGCAACTGTCTTCCTGAAGAATACAGCAACTACAAATTGAACATATTTGCTGACGGCCGCCCATTGGAATATCTGATACCAACCGCAAACAAACATGGCAAACCCGACAAACATAAAATATGGCGCAAAGAATACGATGGTAATCCATGGGTAATCAACAATTCACGTCCATACAAAATAAGCCGAGGACTTGACGGTCGTCACCTCAGTATCTGCCAAAGCCACGGCCGCTATTACGACCCCAAGAAAGGAGGTTGGGTTTGGCAACGTCCACGTCTATTCTGCACAACCGAAGACCTGTTCTCCCAAACATTTGTCATTCCTTACATTATTCCAATGCTTGAGAATGCCGGAGCGATTGTTTATTCCGCCCGTGACCGATTTTGGCAAAACAATGAAGAGATTGTTGACTTAGATACAGATGAGGACATCAAATATTTTGAAATCGCCCTGAACGAAGATGAATGGGAAGACAGTCCCATACCAGGTTTTCATAATTCCCAGTCCACCTACAGTGGGTTAGAGAGCCCCTTTGGCCGTGGCAATTGCCGTCAGATCAAATCGGTCAAGCCATCAAAACGCGCAAGTGAGGTTGCACTTGTGCAATGGGTTCCAGACATCCCCAAGTCCGGTCGTTACCCTGTGTATGTATCCTACCAATCCTTCAGAAACAGTGCAGAGGATGTTGTCTATGAGATCCATCACGCCGGAGGAGTGAGCGAAGTGAAGGTAAACCAGCGCATGGGTGGCGGTACATGGGTACTACTGGGCGAATATGAGTTCTTACAAGGAATGAATGACAATGGCAAAGTTGTGTTGAGCAACATCTGCAGAAAAAAAGGCCATATTGTCAGCGCTGACGCCATCCGTTTCGGAGGTGGTATGGGCAACATCGTGAGAGGTGGCAGCGTGAGCGGCCTTCCACGGTGGGCAGAGGGCGCTAAATATTCATCTCAATGGTACGGTATGTCAGACAGCTGTTTCAACCATGTAGTTGGTGATGAATACCGAAGCGATATATATAGTCGTCCGAAGTCCACAAACGAGCTTGGTGGCGGAAGCATATACATACCGAGCCATAACGGACGCAATGTTCCTATAGAAGCATGCCTTGCATTCCATACAGACGCCGGTTTCTCCAAAACCGACAAGATATTCGGTCCGATGGTGATATGCACCACAGACTGTGATGGTGGTGAGCTGCCCTCCGGACTTGACCGCTATACAAGCCGCGATCTTGCCAGCCTGCTGTTTGAGGGTCTTAACCGTGACTTGAAGAAATACAACTGGGAGGTCAGGACTCTATGGAACAAGAACTATGGCGAGTCACGCACACCGGAAGTTCCCAGCATCATTTTAGAGATGCTCTCCCACCAAAACTTTGCAGATATGCAAATGGGCTATGATCCCAAGTTCAAGTTTGACTTTTGCCGCTCAGTATATAAGAGCATTCTTCGCTACATCTGCTCAATGCATGGTACAAACTATGTAGTCCAGCCCCTCCCGGTACAGGATTTTTCTATTAGCTTGGACGAGCGTAACCATAAAGCAGTACTCAACTGGCTTCCAACCTACGATGACATGGAACCGAGTGCGATGCCCACGTCATATATAGTTTACACCCGTAAGGGCAGGTATGGCTTTGACAATGGTCAAATAGTCAAGGGCACATCATTCACGACTGAGCTGACTTCAGGCATTAACTACTCTTTCAAAGTATGCGCCCTGAACGACGGCGGTAAAAGTTTCCCATCAGAGACCCTCAGTACGGGCATATCTCCATCTGCTAAGGGCACAATTCTGATTATCAACGGTTTCACACGATTAGAAGGCCCTGCCTCATTCAACACAGAAACAGAGCAGGGTTTTCTCCTCGACAAAGACCCAGGCATTCAATATGGTGCGTTCGCCGGTTTTTGCGGCCGTCAGAAAGTGTTTAGCAAAAAGAACATGGGTTCGGAGGCGACCGACGGCCTTGGCTACAGTGGCAACGAATTGGAAGGCAAGGTGATAATGGGCAACACATTTGACTACCCTATAATTCACGGTACCGCACTTCTTTCACAAGGATATTCATATACATCTATGAGCGAGACAGCCTTTAGTCAGGGAGTCATTGACCTTAATCAATTCACTGCCATCGATATGATATATGGTGTTCAGAAAGAATTCAACGATGTAAGCCTAAACAGATTAGTTGGATTTGCACAATCAGGAGGCCGTGTAATTCTGAGTGGCTCAAACATGCTTAAAAACCCAAATCTGAACGGACGTTTTGGCATCCAAAGTGCCGGAAGCCTCTCGGACCACACTGTACTCAGTTGCACAGCAGGCCCATTTGATATATGGAGAGATATGAACAATGAAATCTACAGTGTTCCTGAGCCGGATATTTTGTTACCGCGTAATGAATACGAAATACTGGCTGAATACACCGGTCATGGCACAGCCGGTGTACGTAATGGTAATGTGGTAATGTTTGGCTTTCCACTTGAGAGCATAAAAGACGAAAAGATATTCTCATGGTTGCTTGACAAGAGCATTCAAGCCGGCAAGTAATTTGTATAATCCAAAAGAATTATCTATTGAAAGAGTCTGGAAAAGAGAGACAAAGGAAAGTGGTCAAGACTATCAGGCAATTGACCGACTGGTTACCCACAACAAAGAAGGAATCCCAACTACGAGGCTGGGAAGAGTTGGATGTGGTTCTTTTCAGCGGCGACGCCTACGTGGATCATCCCTCATTTGGTTGTGCAGTAATAGGAAGGTTGCTTGAGTCTCTCGGTCTTCGTGTGGCAATAGTTCCTCAGCCCGACTGGCATGGCGACTACCGCGATTTCAAGAAATTCGGTCGTCCCCGTCTGTTTTTCGGCATTTCTCCCGGATGTATGGACTCGATGGTCAACAAATACACAGCCGCCAAACGTCTTCGCAGCGAAGATGCATACTCCCCTGACGGCCGTCATGACCTTCGCCCCGACTTTCCTACTATCGTCTATACAAAAATCCTGAAATCAATCTATCCCGATGTTCCAGTTGTGCTTGGCGGCATAGAAGCCTCTCTCCGCCGTCTGACCCATTATGACTATTGGAGTGACAGTTTAAAACACAGCATTTTGATAGACAGCGGCGCCGACCTGTTGATTTATGGTATGGGAGAGAAGCCCATGGAGTCACTTGTAAACCTTCTTGCAGACGAATGTTGTGAAATCGACACTCGTCTTTTCCGCAATCTACTTCTCCGAAAGCCCTTAAGGCAAAGTGCCATGCTCTTGTCGGAAAAAGAAATTCCACATGGCATTAGCAACGACGATATAATCCTCCACAGCCATTCAGCATGCGTTAAAGACAAAAGATGCCAAGCAGAGAATTTCCGCCATATAGAAGAAGAATCGAACAAATACTCAGCCCGTCGTATTATTCAAGAATACGACAATGGATATGTTGTTGTAACCCCTCCCTATCAGCCAATGAGTCAGGACGAACTTGACCGTTCGTTCGACCTACCCTACACACGTCTTCCCCACCCCAAATATCGTGGCAAACGTATTCCCGCATACGATATGATCAAGCATTCTGTTTGCCTTCATCGCGGCTGCTTCGGTGGTTGCTCATTTTGCACTATTTCCGCTCATCAAGGTAAGTTCATCACCTCGAGAAGCAAAGAAAGCATAATGAGTGAGATTCAAGAAATCATGAAGATGGAAGACTTCAAAGGCTATTTGAGCGACCTTGGCGGTCCGAGCGCCAACATGTATGCCATGCACGGTCGTAATCTTGACATCTGTCATAAATGTGCCCGTCCCTCATGCCTTCACCCCAAGATATGCAAGAACCTGAACACAGACCATTCAGCCCTTCTTGACATATATCGCAGTGTTGAAAAATTCCCCGGCATAAAGAAAAGCTTTGTCGGCAGCGGTGTACGTTATGACCTGATTCTCCACGACAGCGGTAACGATAAGATTAACGCCGTGAACCACGAATACGCAGAAGAACTGATTATCCATCATGTGAGCGGCCGGTTGAAAGTAGCTCCAGAGCACACGAGCAGCGTAGTGCTTAACTACATGCGTAAGCCCCCATTCGGGCTGTTTTATGAATTCAAGCGTCTTTTCGACAGGCTCAACCGCAAGCATAATCTTAAAGAGCAGATAATTCCTTATTTTATAAGCAGTCATCCAGGTTGTACCACTGCAGACATGGCTGAGCTTGCAGTAAAGACCAAGCATCTAGATTTCCGGCTGGAACAAATACAGGACTTCACTCCCACGCCTATGACCGTAAGCAGCGAGATGTGGTACACTGGTCTTGATCCCTATACCCTGAAGCCCGTCTTTTCCGCCAAAAGCATGAGTGACAAGCAGAAACAGCGAATATTTTTCTTTTGGTACAAAAAAGATGAGCAACAAAAGATAATCATAGAATTAAAGAGAATCGGCAGGACGGATTTAATTAATGAGTTATTTAGATAGGCCTTGATAAAACCCAAACAAAAATTGACATGGACACGAACAAGGAGCTTGAGACAGCTTGGAAATTTATAGAAAACACCAACGTGAGTGTATTTCTCACAGGTAAGGCCGGAACCGGTAAAACAACATTTCTCCGCAAGGTATATACAGAAATGCCAAAACGTAAAGTAGTTGTTGCACCTACAGGTGTGGCAGCCATAAATGCCGGCGGTGTTACTATCCATTCTTTTTTTCAGCTTTCTTTTGGTATTCATATCCCTGGTGAGAAGACACACAATAACGAGGGCTACTACCAGATGAGCAAAACCAAGAAACAAATAATGCGCACCTTGGATTTGCTGATAATAGATGAGATAAGTATGGTTCGCAGCGACCTTCTTGATGCTATAGATGAGGTTTTGCGTAAATACCGTGATCCTGACAAGCCTTTTGGTGGAGTTCAGCTTCTCATGATAGGCGACCTTCACCAGTTAGCCCCTGTTGCGACGGAAAACGAATGGAACCTGCTTCGCAACTATTACGACACACAGTTTTTCTTTGGCAGCCGCGCACTCAGGAAGACTCAGTACATAACCCTTGAGCTTACAAAGATATACCGTCAATCAGACAAACATTTCATAGACCTGTTAGCCCAGGTACGCTCAGGAATGCTTGATGCTCCCACCGTTAAAGAGCTGAACAAACGTTATATTCCAGACTTCCAACCATCCGGCCGGGAGGAATATATCCGCTTGACGACTCACAACTACATGGCCAATCAATACAACCAACAAGAGTTGAACAAGCTGGAAAGCCAAAGCCATTTCTTCACTTGCAAAGTAGAGAAAGTCTTCCCCGAGAATTCATATCCAGCCGAAGCCACCTTAGAGTTGAAAACCGGTGCCCAGGTAATGTTTATCAAAAATGGTAATGGTTATTACAATGGTAAAATAGGTAAAGTCGTGGGGTTCAGCGAAGACGGTATTCTGGTTCAAGGCAGAGATGACAGCAGACCGCTGTGTGTTGGTATGGCAGAATGGGAAAACACTGAATATGAGATTGATCCTGTCACGAAAGAAATAAAGGAAAAAATTATTGGCTTGTTCAAACAATATCCTCTCCGACTTGCCTGGTCAATCACTGTCCACAAGAGCCAGGGTCTGACATTCGACCATGCCGTATTGGACATCAACAAAAGTTTCGCCCATGGTCAGGTATATGTTGCTCTGAGCCGTTGTCGCAGCCTTGAAGGTTTAGTTCTGACTCAACCAATTCAGATTAAATCCTTACAAAATGATCCTACAGTAACATCATATATCGACAACGAGATCTCGGCTTCTTTAAAGGCCGCATCACGCTATGATGAGCTCAAGTCACAATATATCCGTTCTTTGCTCGACGACTTGTTTGACTTCCGCCAACTAATTTCATGTGTAAATGATTTCACCCGCGTTTTCAACGAGTTTCTTTTTCGCAACTATTCAGAGTTATGCAATAGCTGGAACTCAGCCAGCTCAAATATTCAGACCTCGGTTTTAGACGTGGCCTCTAAGTTCAAAAGCCAATATGACCGGCTATTGGTCTCATCTAACTACAACATAGAAACCCCATTGTTGCAAGAACGCATACAGAAGGCTGCCGATTATTTCTCCACCAAGCTATATGAGGAATTCTCAACATTGCTAAATTCGAGCAAAAACCTGCAAATAAGCAATAAACAGACCAGAAAACGTTATGAGAACTCATTGGAACGCCTGATGATGGAAATGCGACTGAAATACCTGACCCTCTCATACCATTCAAAAGTAGCTTTCAGCATACACAGTTACCTTCGTGAGAAAGCATATGCTCTGATGCCAGAAGAGGAACGTGCCAAGCGCAAACGTCAGCAGAAAATAAAGATGGTCGTCTCCAAGAAGCCCGCTTCCAAAAAAGGTGACAGCGCACGTATTTCTTTAGACATGCTCAAATCAGGAATGGACTACACATCCATCGCAGCAGAACGCAACCTTGCACCCAGTACTATATTCGGCCATCTCAACACCTTCGTAAAATCCGGTGATATTCAGTTATCCGACATTATTATCCAATCCCACAAGACATTCGTGGCTAATCTTATATCCACTCACGACCGTCCTGAATACATGTCAGATTTTCTCAAACTGCTTCCTGCAAATATCTGCAAAAGTGAGTATTGGGCGATTCTTCACGAACTAGGTTACAGCCCGTCGGAATCCAAAGAGGAAAACGATTAAGTACGTTTCTTTATTAGAAAGAAACACTTACGGCTTTTGGGGTTTCTCAGCAAATTCTCTCTTAGCCCTTTCCATCTGCTCAATAAATCTCGGACTTGTGTGCAGCTTGGCATAAGCAATGGACGCGGCTTTCATTCCAGCTTCCACATCGCTCTGCCAATGAGCTCCCACAATTACCCTGCTCTCGCCATACATCATTCCTCTGGACATTATAGTGTCCGCTCTCTCGGGATTAATTTCAGTAAGCAACAAGGCAGCTGAATAACCGAAGATAGTATGTCCACTTGGATAACTTCCATTTTTGCTGAGAGCAGCCTCATCATGTGGTGTAAGTGTAGGTTCGTCGAAATACATGAAAGGCCGGACTCTATGCCAATAACGTTTGGGTGCCCAGCAAATCATATCACAGGTATAAAGTGCGTCACGCAACAGTCTGTAAATTTCAGGAGTATTTTTTTCGGAAATCTGTAATCCGAACGGAATAGAGAATTCATTCTCTATAGTTTTCAGACTATATACAGCATCTCTCACAGCAATTGCAGCTCTTATGGAATCTTTGCGCTGTTCTTTTCCCCAATAATATCTCTTTATATCATATATAAACGCCGGTGATCCTTCAGCAGGCGGACAAAAAGGCATCTTAACCATATCGGGCATTTCTGACTGCTCGAAATAAGGAACCGCTTTCTTGCCCTGAGCCATTATAGAAGATACACATGCAGCAAAAACACAAGAACAAACAAAAATTTTTAAAATAAACTTTTTCATAATGATATATTTTAATAATAATGTAATTCTCTGTCAGAGAGATGCTTTATATTTTTGCAAAGTTAATAAAATATCCTCAAAACAAAGCGACAATTACAGAATTTATGTTTATTGTGATATTTCAACCCACAAAAAGAGGGATTATATGAAATGGCTGCGATGACATCGCAAAGAAAATAAGGAGGTTGCTATCAACGGAACCTCTCTCAAAAAAGAATAAATTAAATAGTTATTTTTCAATAGTCACAGACTTAAGTCCTGGTGATGAGAATGTGATTTTTATTTTTTTGTTGGTATTCTTCCTGATATAGGCAAGAATATGGCCTTTGTAAGCATTGTGTTTATTGTCGGTGTAGTCGGACATATCGGTGTTGTTAGAAGCCTCAAGACCAAGGAGATCCGCATCACCTTTGATTTGGCAAGTAATCTCATTCTTGGAATTTGCCACCAGATTTCCTTCATCATCAATTATCCTTACGTTGAGCTGCAACAAATCAGCATTCTCAGCGACTTGTGATTTACTCAGACCATCAGCGGTCAAGTCCTCAACTTCGAGGGCATAAGGCAGCTTAGGCGTTACAACTTTATATTCTGCCACAACATTACCGGATTCATCTAACGCCTGTGCGACAAGTGTTCCCGATTGGAACTCAACATCCCATGAGGCTTCTCCAGTCAGTCCATAAGTGTCTTGCGTATTATCCACTTCCTTACCATTAAGTACAAGTCGTGCCTTAGGCTGATTTGTGTGAACTGTTACTTGCACTATATGTCCAGGAAAATCCCATAGGTCGAAATACTCACGAGAAGGACGATTATGTCTCCCTCTGAGAAGCTGAGTTGTTGTTATGAATATCTCAGGTTGTTCAGACCAGAGCACAGCACGCATCAATCCACCCTGCTTTCTGAAAGCTCCAAAATCCAATAATCCTGTATTCAATCCTCTCGACGGCCACCTTCCTGACTCACCAAGATAGTCAAGTCCTGTCCAAACAAACTGTCCGAAAATAAAGTCGTTATCTTTCACCGCTTTCCATGCATCCACACTTGTTGAAGTCTCACTTCCATAAATCACCCGTTTTGGATATTCAGCATGATCTTGTGCATATCTATTCTCAGTGTAGTTATATCCCACGACATCTATAACGTCAGGATAAATTGTCTGGTTGCTCATAACCACCCCAGCAAGTGCTCCTGTCACCGGTCTTGATTTGTCGGAACTCCTGATAACATCAGCCAGCCGTTGTGCAATCATTCCAATGCGCTCTGCTTTAGGCGCATCCGGTTTATAACCTCCGAACATCGGCTGGTTAATGGTCGTACCATTTAACACAGGATGGGAATAGGGGTCATTGGGATAATCAACCTCATTGCCTACACTCCATAGAAACACACATGGGTGGTTACGGTCTCTCAGAACCATGTCTCTCACATCACGCTCAATCCATTCCTCGAAGAAATCGAAAGATCCGTCGAAGGCCGGCTCTCCCACATTCCATCCTTTCACCCACTTACGCTTCGGAAATTCCCACTCATCTGCCCCTTCATCCATTACCAGCAAACCTTCCTCGTCACAGATGTCATAAAGCACTGGTGCCTGCACGTTATGGCTCATACGAATTGCATTCGCCCCCATCCGTTTGATTTCTCTTATTCTTCTTCTCCACACCTGCTCTGGAACGGCAGCACCAAGCACCCCCGCATCGTGGTGGAGGCACACACCCTTAACCTTCATATTATTCCCATTAAGCGAGAAACCATAGTCCGGATCAAAATGCAACGTGCGCAGCCCCATAGCAATATCCACAGCATCTATTTGTGAATTGTTCTCAAACAACCCAACCGACAATGAATAGAGATATGGATTATCAATGCTCCAAAGGGATGGATTATCTATTAAAACGTCAGCTGCAAAATTACCATCGGTGAACTCTGAAGCCTGTATATCTTTACTTACGACTACATGTTCTTCCATGTCCTTAATTACAACTCTCAAACAATAGTCATGCAAATCTTTGTCCACCGGCCGATCTATTCCTCCAGTTATATGGACCTGAGCAGTATTGTTCTCCAAAGACTTGAGACAATATGTTGTTCCCCATTGTCGCAAGTGAACCACTGGTGATTTTACATAGTAAACATCTCTATATATTCCAGAACCTGTGTACCATCTGGAGTCGGCGATCCTGGAATGGTCCACCCTGACAGAAATGACGTTATCACCTTTCACCAGAAAAGGGGTCAACTCATACAAGAATGATATATACCCGTTGGGTCGTTTTCCAAGAAGATGCCCGTTGAGATATACCTCGCTTCTGTTGTAAACACCTTCAAAATAGATGAACGACAATGGTTTCTTTTTATCATCATTCCATTTGAAATGTTTTCTGTACCACCCTATACCGGCTGGTAGATAGCCAGTGCAGCTGGCATTTTCAGTCGAGAGTTTTCCCTCTACAGACCAGTCATGCGGTAATGACAGTTTACGCCATGACTTGTCATCAAAACCAGGTGACTTATACTCCTCATTATCAGAGAGGGAGAAAAGCCATCCTTGATTAAAAATCTCAGCCACTCCAAAGCCTGGCCCGATAGTCTTTGCGCCAGCATTAATCAAACAAGCACAAAAGAAAAAGAAAACAATAATTCTTCTCATATACTATGTATTTTTTACAAAATTAGCAATAAAATTGCTGTTTTAAAAATAAAAAGGGTGTTATTTTGTAAAAAAATGACTAACTTTGCGAAGAAATAACAAATATAAAAATCTAAACATATGAAAAAAGTATTATTATCCATAGCTGTAGGTGCGGCATTCGTCAGCGCTTATGCCCAACACAACACAAGTCTTCCACAAGAGCGTTATGACATTTCAGGCACATGCAGTTCAGACGCTAAATGGGTTTACATAATTGACCCAGCCGCAAGAAACGCCAAAGTTGACAGTGTGGAAGTAACAGGTGGTAAATTTAAGATTTCAGGAACAGACGCAAAGAACAATTTTCTTGGAATAACTGACAATGGGCCGGTATTTCTTCCATTTCTCAATGATGGAACAGCCATAACCGCAGACCTGACCTCCTACACACTTAACGGTTCAGAATTCAACACCCGTCTGGGCAGATACGACCATGAGCTTACTGTTATAATTGGGCGTCAGAAAGACTTAGTCTCCCCCATAATGGAAGCCCAGAAATCAGGCATAAGCGAAGACTCCTTACGCTCTATGTTAGACGCAGTAATGCCTCAGTTGGAGAGTATTGAGGCCGAGCAAGAGTCCTGCCTTCGCCGTATTATCACTGAAAACAGCGACAACTTGATTCCCGCATTCTATGCAAGCCAAGTGATGTATATGTTTGATTACAACGAGCTCACAGAGCTATACTCCTCTGACAAGGTATATTCCTCCCACCCCATGACAAAACGCCTACATGCTTTCATAGAGAAAGAGAAAATAAAAAACGAGTCCATCGGCAAACCCTTTAAGGACATAGAGGAATCCGACACAGCAGGCGTATCCCACAAACTCAGTGAATACTGCGGCAAAGGTAACTACGTATTGATAGACTTCTGGGCATCATGGTGTGGTCCGTGTATGCAAGAGATGCCCAATGTGAAAGCAAACTACGAGAAATACAAGAGCAAAGGTTTCAATGTAGTAGGCCTATCTTTTGACCGCAGTAAAGAACGCTGGATAAACTGTATCAACGAGAATGAATTGAATTGGACTCACCTCTCCGACCTAAAATTCTGGCAGACAATAGCCGCCTCTACTTACGGCATCAGTTCCATACCATCCTCATTACTTATTGACCCTAATGGAATTGTGATAGCACGCGACCTTCGCGGTAAGTCTTTGGGTGAGAAACTTTCAGAGATTTACGGATTTTAGGAAAGCAATGACTATCTCAGACAACATACGTTGGGGTTTTATAGGATGTGGTGAGGCAACCGAGAAGAAGAGCGGTCCTGCCTTCTCCGCCGTTTCCGGCAGCCGTGTTGTAGCCGTAATGAGTCGCAACAAGGATAAAGCCGAATCATACGCCAAGCGTCACGGCATAGACAAATATTACAGTGATGCCCAATCGCTCGTCTCCGACAAAGATGTCAACGCAGTATATATCGCTACTCCCCCATCCTCCCATGCCACATTCGCAGTAATGTCAATGATGGCTGGTAAGCCTGCATATATTGAGAAGCCTATGGCGGCAAGCTATGAGGAGTGCTTGAGAATAAACCGGATATCCAAAAGCACAGGTGTCCCCTGTTTTGTAGCCTATTACCGCAGATACCTACCTTATTTCAACAAGGTGAAGGAAATTGTGAACGGCGGCGAGATTGGGAAAGTGTTGTCCGTTCAGATACGTTTTGCCGTTCCCCCACGAGAATTGGATTACAACAAAGGTAATCTCCCTTGGCGTCTTCAGCCCGATATCGCCGGTGGCGGCGGTTATTTTTACGATTTGGCGCCTCACCAGATAGACCTTCTCCAATATATCTTGGACAGCCATATCACCGAGGCGGAAGGTTTCCACAGCAACATGGCTGGTCTGTATGCTGTTGAAGACACGATTAATGCCTGTTTCAAATTCCAGAATGGCATAACCGGCTCAGCAAGTTGGTGTTTTGTCGCCTACGAGGCAGCACGCAGCGACATGATTGAGATTGTCGGTGAGCTTGGCACGATAGGTTTTTCTGTATTCGAATACACACCAATTATCCTTGACAACGACCAAGGACATAAAGAAATTGTGGTAAGTAATCCGTCATACGTTCAGCTACCACTAATAGAAGAAGTTGTCCATCATCTCCAAGGTCGCTCCACGTGCATGATGGACAACATCAGCGCAACATCTGTAAATTGGGTGATGGACAAGATATTAGGAAAGTTCCGGCTATAGATTATTTCTTATAAGCTCTATTCCACGAGTCCGGCTTCAATCCACTGTTTAAGAAGAGCCTCTGAATCTTCTACAGCCTGTTTCTCATCAACCTGGTAGTTGTCAAGAAGTGCTTTTACCATATCCTCAACTGTAAAATCCCTATCAAAAACTGAATTCCAGATATCAGCCGCAGACTCATTCATACTGATGACTTTTGTAAAGTCAATATTATCTAGTCCATGAGCCACGATGATGTTCTCGCCGCAAATTTTCCTAAGCTCAAAACCGTTCTTGATTCTCATAATTTATATATATGTAATTTATTATTTATGTCTTTTGAAGCGTGTCGGTAGTTCATGTCGCCATATAAGCCTGTATAGAGCTAGTTGATACCGCCTGATAAAAAGGGTATGTGTCCACCACCATGAATAAGCCTTCCAGAAATTTGATTTTGACAATGTCCACTTCTTACCTTTTCTGATAACCTGGTCACACAAAGCCCTGACTTCACCGAGTTTACAATACTCTGTGCCACAAACATTTCCATCACCTCTAAGTGTCACATCAGCCTCTTTGTCACAGCAAACTGTATTCACGTTTTTGCCCTGACTAACAATTTTGTCGATACGGTGTAAAACAAAATGTCCAGGGTCAATCTCAGCCAGCACCACCTGTCCTTTTTTGAATCCATCACTTTTTGACAAGATTCCAACATCCCTGTCGGTTTCAAGAAACGGCCTCATGCTGTTACCTCTCAAGTTGATAGAGACTGTCTTTCCCTCTTCAACTAATTTGCAAACCTGCGGCAGGAACACACTATTTTCCAGACGAATCCCTTTCATCAGCTATTGTGTCGTATTGTGTTATAGGAAAGCATCACCGCCTCTTCGTCGGGTAGATTCTCTAAGAAAAACGCAGGAACAGTCTCAATGATTTTCGACACAGTATCACAAATACCCGAATAAATCCTTTTATCCCATTTCATGACAGAGCAACTTGGGAGGATTGAGGCAAAAGCCTCGATAACAGTCTGTCTTCGTATTTTGTTATATGGTGCTTGTTTTAATTGCGTGATTGCTCCGATTGGAGCTTCAACATTCCTGTAGCAAGGAGTTTTCCCACTCCATGGAGAACCAAAAATGACAGACTTTCCGTTAACGATTCTGATTACAGGGTTGTCATCATTCATCAAGTCGGTTCCTTCGATATATTTCATCCAATTAGAAGTGTGTGTGCTCTTTCCTGTACCGCTCACACCAAGGAACGGGTATGCCCATCCGTCTTTTCTTACTACAGACGCATGAATCAAGACGGTGTCCTTATCTGCCGCCGCAAATGCCATGGTCATCATCAAGCAGTTGTTAATTCCGAATTTACGCATGGAAAAATCACCATTGAGAGCGATTTTCACAGTAGAGAAATCGGCACTGGCATCCATAAGGCAACACTGACGTTTCTCCACATCACTGATTCTGATTTCATAAGATCCATCGGGTCTTACATATACTCCGTTGTTATTGCCACCCGAATCGAACTGCCCTACTTCCTTTCCTGTTTGAACTGGTCTGAAACTATCATCTACAAAAATCTCGAACAGAGGTTTTGTATTATCCGGTTCTGTCTCGAACGGCTTACTTGACTCCAACAAATCTACACTGTTGACACCTCCTTCCGCAAAATGCACCCTGTAAGTGTGTCCCGCAACTCTATACTGTTTAATCATAAGATCATCAATCAATTGAAAAACATTTCTTACTCTGCATTTTGTTTGGGCAATGCATACTCCGGTAGTTTGAAAGAAAACTTTTGCGGGTCAACCACAATTATATTTGAATAGCCATCTTCGATATAACGTTTTCTCAGTTTGAAAGAATACTTAGAAGCCTTTTTTCTGTCTGCACTGAAAAATATGCATGTAGTTTCATAAACAAGTCCCAACTTGCCCTCCAGATATTCTTTGAACTGAAGGCTGAACTCTGCCCTGTAAGGCAAGAATTTGGTTTTCTTATCTATTCTCATATATGGCATAGGTGTAACCTCAGTCATATATACAGTAGAATCGTTGAAGTTAGTGCCCACGCCAAAGATATAAACAACATCGTTTTCGGTTACTTGTGCCTCCTTATTTTTCTCATTCTCCAGTTTTTTGTTTCTTCTCTCTATTTCTTTCTTTAGAAAAGCCTCCCTTTTTCTCAGTGCGACAGTGTCAATGTCGTCAGTTTTATCAAAATTTTGATTGTTCTGTGCATGTATGGATAGTGATGTCGCAAAGACGAATACAATAAAAAGAAACAGTTGTTTTATCATTTTAATCATAAATATTTGCATAAATAACGCATAAATAACGGCTTCTCTGTAGCCAAATCATTTGCAAAGATAGTAAATATTTAGCATTTATGGAATGTAAGAGGCAAAATTCTTTTGAAATTA
>JAZUMZ010000142.1:0-3314 GCA_045603885.1 Bacteroidaceae bacterium
GAAAGAAAACATTGCGGATTTCAAGAAAAAGTCGTATTTTTGCAGCCGATAAAGTATTATGGATATGCGCGACATAAAAGATATAGCAAGGTACGTTGGTCTGTCCCTCATTGCAAAGGGGCTTACCGTTAGTCCGTTGAAACTACAGAAACTGGTATATTATGTACAGTCGTGGTATATGGTGTTCAACGGCCGACAGAACACGCTCTTTGCCCAGGCACCACAGGCTTGGGTGAATGGTCCTGTATATCCGGAAATATATTATCAGTATCGTGACAAGGTTTCTAATATGTGTGACCATCTGACTACAAAGGACTTCGATACCGAAGATGTCAATGCGACCTTGGCAGAACTGGCCATGAAACTGCAACTGACGGCTGACGAGACAGAACTGCTGGACTCCATCGTGATGCTCTACGGCTCGAAGTCGCAAAACGGGCTTATCTTCCTCACCCATGCGGAACAGCCCTGGGTGGAGGCGCGTGAGGGGCTGGCACCCTACCAGCGGTCGGAAAAGGAGATTTCTCTTGACACGATGCACGATTATTACAAGGCTCGTCACGAAAGGAATAAGCAGAAGCGATGAAACTGAATCCTTTCGACATAGATATTCAGCCGGACGAACTGGCACGGCTCAATACTCCCGACTCATTCAAGAACAGCCTAAGTTACGACGATGTACAGTTGTCGAAAGACTTGCCTATCGTGGTGAAGTACGATTACATCGACCTGAATGTAACCGACTATCACTTCAAGCAAGAGTTCCTTCTACGTGACACGCAGGAGTACTTCACAATGATGAAAGAGATTTCTTCCAGTACCATCAACGACCTGGAGGCGAAAGCACGCCGGGACAAGAGTTATCATTTCTACAGGTCAAGTTTCTCTGGCAATATCCGTCGGGCTGTCAGGCAAATTATGCCCGATGCTGACGAAAGCATGATTGTCTATCACTTCGGCTTGTATGAATGTGAAAGCAAACAGGCATCAAGGGAAACAGGCGAACGTTCGCCACGAGTCTATTTTATGCTCGGCACGAATGGTTTCATCTATCCACTCTTTTTCGACCCGTACCACGAACTGAATCCGATGGTAATATAGAAGGGAGCCAAGGCAAATCGCCCTGGCTCTCATCGTCTATGGTCTCAATCCCTTACTTGGCGTTTCCTTGTGTGGTGACGGTTCTACCACATCATCGCCATTGGCGACCTTCTGTTGTTGCTCAGGTTCCTTGTCCTTCGCTAACTCCAGTTGAATCTTTCGGTCAAGCGCAGCCAGTTCAGATTTCAAACCTTTCAGTTCATCTTCTTTCTTCCACTGCTTATCTGCAATCTCCTTCAGTTGCGGGATGTCCTTTTCAAGAACGGCATTCTTTTCCTTGTACTGCTCAATGGTATGCGGTATGCGCTCCAGTGAGTTGATGAAGTTTCGGGCAGCGGCTATAGGATCAGACAGTGCAATGAAGCCGTTGTTGTACTTGTATTTGAAATTGCCCTCCACGCAAAACTTGTTCTGGAACATGCCCAGCCCGTCCTTGTCAAGCGGTTCGCTGCACATCAGGATGGTGAAGCCGTGAATCTCACCCACACGTCGGTATTCGCCTTTGGTATCCTTCTCCTTGGCAATCTTCTGGAGTTGCTTGCCAATGCTTTCTTCATCCGTAGGCTTGAAGCCGTCAAAACGGATAGGATTAAGGAGATTGCCCTCGCTGTCGAGTTTACGCTGAGACTTGTGCTTGTCGAAGTCCTCTTGCAACTTGGCGATAACGCCATTGTTACGCTCCAGTTCATCCTGTCTGTTCTCCAATTTCCAAAAAGACTCGTTCCGTCCCTTGTTGAACGACTTGCGTTCACCTTCCAGTGCAGCAATCTTCTTTTCCAACTTCGCCTTGTCAAGCAAATCGGTGTTGCCCGACAAGATAGCCATATACTCCGAGAAGTTCATGCCCGACTTCTCATCCATTGCGCCCTCGTCGATGGTTCGTGCGCCAAGTGCGCCACTCTTCAACTGCGAGATAAACATCTGCTTGCAGTGAAGAAGATTGAATTTGTAACTGTCGAGCGACTTCTCCACGGCATAGATAATCACATCCACTTTATTGTCGGCAAAGTGCTTGGCAATCTCATTCCTTGCACGTACCGCCCGACCGTTGCGCTGTTCCAAATCGGACGGGCGCCAGGGTGTGTCAAGATGATGAATTGCCACGGCACATTTCTGAGCATTGACACCCGTGCCGCCATGCTGCTCGACTGCGAGGCGGCTGCACTGAAGGCCGTGCAGAAAGTGGAGACTGGCGGCAAAGGGGGATTCCTGCCCAGCGGTCGCCCCACCATCCTCTTTGAGGGGCACATCTTCTGGCAGCAGCTTCGAGTTCGTGGTATCAACCCACAGGTAGTCGCTACTGGTAATGAGGATATTCTTTATACTAAGTGGACGAAAGTCCACTATAAGGGTGGCGAAGTCGAGTACGAGCGGTTGCTCCGGGCCCGTCGCATCAATGAGGATGCTGCCCACGCCTCGGCCCCATGGGGCATGTTCCAGATCATGGGCTTCAACCATGCAGCCTGTGGTGAGCCGTCAGTAGCCAGTTTCGTGAATAGCATGTGCCAGTCAGAGTGTCGGCAGTTACTTCTCAGCGTGCGCTTCATCCGTGGCAACAAGTCTATGCTTGCAGCCTTGCAGAAAAAAGAATGGAAAGTGTTTGCACGCCCCTACAACGGTCCTGCTTATGCTCAGAACCGTTATGACGACAAACTCTCTAAGGCTTATTTCTCATTCTGTAAGTAGTGACTTGCTACTTCAAAAAGGCGCTCTTTGACTTATTGCAACAATTCTGTCTTCTCTTTCTCTTCCATCCACACAGTTGCGGACTGACCCACAAAAATTCTTGAAGTTCACGATGGTGACATCATGACAACCGTGACTGTTATGGATGATGAGGGGGCGCAGAGGTCAAGAAAATCCTCATTTGTCAATGATCTAGGAGAATTCCTTTGGTAATTTGAATTATTTTTTGTACTTTTGCACCTGAATATCCAATGTTAAATACGTATATAACGTGAGTTCGACGAATTTTAAAATAGTGTAAGTTGATTATCTACAGCTCTTTCCACACAGATACATGGTTTCTTTGGAAAGAAACAATATGCCGATATGGCGCTCAACAGATTTACAATGAAGTTGTCGAATGACCTGTGCCTTGAGTGCTCCACCTGCGCTATGTTCTTCAACTCATCATTGACGGTCTCTATAATTGCCCTCTTCCTGAGCAGAAGTCTGTCAGAGACGCTCATCAGGGCACCTTTCATATTACT
>JAZUMZ010000143.1:0-3868 GCA_045603885.1 Bacteroidaceae bacterium
CGTCGTAGCTGGTCACAACACCGTAGTTGTCACCGATTTTTTGATGGATGCTTGTATATAGTCGCATTTGACCCTGTGTGGCGGTGCCGTGCAGGGAGTTTTTTGGCCGGCCTGGATTGACTAACGGACCGAGAAGGTTGAAGCAAGTCGGAACTTTCAGCGCCTTGCGTGTGGGGCCCACGAATTTCATGCCGAAGGCGAAGAGCGGGGCGTGGAAATAGCAGATTCCAGCTTCGTCGAGTGAGCGGTAGTGTACGTCGGGGTCTGCGCTGAACTTCACTCCGTGGTTCTGGAGCACGGTGCTTGCACCGCTGACCGACGTGGCGGCTCCGTTGCCGTGTTTGCTCACCTTGTAGCCGGCTCCGGCAATAACGAACGCCGAGCAGGTGGATATGTTGAAGGTGTTTTTGCCATCGCCGCCTGTGCCCACTATGTCGAGTGTGTTGTATGCGTTCAGTTCTACAGACTTACCTGTCTCAAGCAGGCCGTCGCGCAGACCGAGCAGCTCATCCACTGTTGCGCCGTGCATCTGTATCCCCATAAGCAGGGCGGATATCTGGTGCTCGCTGTATTTCTCTTCCACGATGTTGAGCATAATCTCATGTGTCTCCTCGCGTGTAAGGTCTTTGCCTTCTATCAGTTTCTCAAGATATTGTTTCATAGTGTTTAAAAGCTTTAGATATGTTATTGTTTTTGTATCCAGTTGGTTAGTATTTCACGTCCATTGGGGGTAAGCACACTCTCAGGGTGAAACTGGATTCCCCTTACGTCGAGTGTGAGGTGTCTGAGCGACATGATTTGTCCCTCCTGGCTCACGCTTGTAACCTCTAAGCAAGGTGGCAAATCAACGCTGTCTATCACCCAAGAGTGATACCTGCCCACCTCAATTTCTTCGGGCAGCCCGTCAAATATGTAGTCACGCTTTGTTATGCTTATAGGTGTCGCCACTCCATGAAACACCTCGCTGAGGTTGGTCAGCTTTGCCCCGAACACCTCTCCGATGGCTTGGTGGCCAAGACATACTCCCAATATCGGCTTTTTGCCGGCGTATGTGCGGATTACGTCCATAAGCAGGCCTGCTTCCTCCGGGATGCCGGGGCCGGGTGAGAGTATAATCTTGTCAAACGGCTCCAAATCTTCCAACTCAAATTGGTCATTGCGCATCACGCCTACCTCGCATCCCAGCTCCTTCACCAAGTGCGACAGGTTATATGTGAAGCTGTCGTAGTTGTCTATAATCGCTATCTTCATAGTTTAAACATTGTTAAGTCAAAGTTTTTCGGCTGTCTCAATCGCTTTTCTCAACGCACCCAGTTTGTTGTTCACTTCCTGAAGCTCATATTCCTCGTTGCTTTTTGCCACGATTCCGCCTCCGGCCTGGAACCACAGCTCGTTGTTGCGGCTTACGAACGTACGTATGGTGATGGCTTGGTTCAACGAGCCATCCACGCCTATAAAGCCGATGCATCCACCGTATGCGCCACGGTTGTGAGGCTCATACTCAGAAATAAGCTCCATGGCTCTCACTTTTGGTGCGCCGCTGAGGGTGCCGGCGGGGAAGGTGTCTATAAAGGACTTTACAGGGTCGGCCCCCGCGTCGAGTATCCCGCTCACACGGCTTACTAAGTGGATGACGTGGGAGTAGTACTGCATATCTTTGTAGAAATCCACTTTCACGTCGTGGCAGTTGCGGCTCAGGTCGTTGCGTGCCAGGTCCACGAGCATCACGTGCTCTGCGTTTTCCTTGGGGTCGTTTTGCAAATATATCGCGTTCTTGCGGTCTTGTTCAGGATTCCCTGTACGTTTGGTAGTACCGGCGATGGGGTCGATATATGCCTTACGGCCTTCAATGCGGCAGTGGGTCTCTGGCGACGAGCCGAAAATACGGAAGCCGCCAAAGTCGAAATAAAACAGATATGGCGACGGGTTGATGCTCCTCAAAGCCCTGTAGAGTTTGAAGTCATCGCCCTCGTATTTCTGGATAAAACGCCGTGAGAGCACAATCTGGAACACATCGCCTCTCAGGCAGTGGGCTATGCCTTTACGAATATTGGCCTTGTGCTCCTCGTCAGTCAGGGTTGATGTGTATTCACCGACAGGATGGAAGTCGAAGGCGTGTGCTGTGCGGTTCAGTATGTCGCTCTCCAACTGGTCGAGGTCATCTTCCTCTCCCTCGCTCATCAGCTCTATGATTATAAGCTCATTGCGGAAGTGGTCGAACACAATCACGTCTTTATAGAGTATGTAGAGCATGTCGGGGGCATCGTTGCGCTCCAAGGTCTCATCCTTCACGTCTATGCCCTCAAAGTACCTCACGGCGTTGAACGACGTGTAGCCGAATAGTCCGCAATATCCGGTAAGTTCGCCACTGAGCTCAAACTCCCGGAGAAAGGCGTTTATGGCCTTGTCCACTGTATAATCTTTGCCGATTTTGTGCTCGTCATGTTTCCCGTCGGGAAAATCCAAGACGGCTGTGCCGTGGGATATTCCGACACTACCGATGGGGTGGACTGCAATGAATGACTTGGAATTGTCTCCTCCGTGGTAGTCGCTGCTTTCGAGCAGTGCCGACTGCGGATAGTCGTCACGGATTTTCATGTAAGCGCTCACTGGTGTCACCATGTCGCCCAGCACCTTTTTATATACTGTGTGATATTTATACATCTTTTCAAACAATTAGCTTACGTACTTTAAATATGTCTCCATGTCCTTGTCGCCTCGGCCGCTCACTGTGAGTACAACCACGTCGGTTGGCTTGAACTTCATCTTGGGCAGTGCTCCTAAAGCGTGGGCAGACTCTAAAGCCGGTATGATTCCCTCTGTGCGTGTCAGTTCCATGGCAGCCCGAAGGGCCTCGTCATCGTTCACGGCTAAGACCTCGGCACGACCGCTGTCGAAGAGGTTGCAGTGGATGGGGCCCGTGCCGGGATAGTCCAGGCCGGCTGAGATGCTGTATGGCTCAACAATCTGGCCGTCGTCGGTCTGCATCAGTTTGATGCGTGAGCCGTGAAGGATGCCTTCTGTGCCAATCTCGAGCGATGCGGCGGTCTTGTCGCTTAGCATTCCAAGCCCTCCAGCCTCTGCCAACACAATCTTGACACGCTCGTCGTTGATATAATGGTAAATGGTGCCGGCGGCGTTCGAGCCTCCTCCCACGCAGGCGATGAGGTAGTCGGGCCAGTCGCGGCCTTCCTTTGCCTTTATCTGCCATTTGATCTCTTCGCTGATCACGCTCTGCAGGCGCGCAACCATGTCGGGGTAGGGGTGGGGACCCACGGTGCTGCCTATTATATAGAATGTGTCGGCGGGATGGCAGCACCAGTCGCGTATAGCCTCGTTGGTGGCGTCTTTCAGCGTCTTGTTGCCCGACTCCACCGGGCACACCTCTGCGCCTAACATTTTCATTCGCTCCACGTTGGGACGCTGGCGTGCCACGTCGGTGGCTCCCATATATACCCTGCAAGGCATATCCATGAGTGCGCAGGCGGTGGCGGTGGCCACACCGTGCTGGCCGGCTCCGGTCTCGGCGATTATGCGGGTCTTGCCCATTTTCTTTGCTATCAATATCTGTCCCAAGGAGTTATTGATTTTATGAGCTCCTGTGTGGTTGAGATCCTCGCGCTTGAGATAGAGCCTGCACCCGTAGCGTTCACTCATACGTCTGGCAAAGTAGAGTGGGGAGGGACGGCCCACGTAGTCGTGCAGCAATTCATGGAATTCCTGCTTGAACTCGTCTCTCTCAATAATTGGCATATATGCCTTTTTGAGATCTTCCACTGTCTTGTACAAAATCTCAGGAACGTATGCTCCGCCATACCTTCCATAAAATCCGCGTTCATCAACATTGTAGTCCATAATATTTTTGTTT
>JAZUMZ010000144.1:0-5896 GCA_045603885.1 Bacteroidaceae bacterium
ACATGGCTACGATCCGACTTATACTGGGTGTTCCTATAACCGAAGATGCTGCCTTCGAAATAGCTGGTCGTTCCAGAGGTACGCCACGTATAGCCAACGCACTGCTAAGGCGCGTGAGAGACTTTGCACAGGTGAAGGGCAACGGATGCATAGACCTGCCCATCGCACACCTTGCCCTTGAGGCATTGAACATCACAAAATACGGACTCGACGAGATTGACATAAAAATCCTGACCACCATTATCGACAAATTCAACGGAGGACCGGTGGGAATCGGCACGATTGCGACATCCATAGGCGAGGATCCGGGAACTGTGGAGGAAGTTTACGAGCCGTTCCTCATAAAGGAAGGTTTCATCAAGCGTACACCGAGGGGACGGGAGGCCACACCCATGGCATACCAGCATCTCGGAAGAAGAATTACAAACAGCGACACCCTGATGGGAAACCTTTTTGAGTAAACACTCTCTTCACACAAGCCCGCCAACCATAAACTAAAAACAAAAAAACACCGCATGGCAAATATAAAATCACTGGTAAAAGACACCGCAATTTACGGCATGAGCAGTATTATAGGACGGTTTTTGAATTACCTGCTTGTACCGCTCTACACAAATAAGATTGCGGCAGAGAGCGGAGGATATGGAGTTGTCACGAACCTATATGCCTACACAGCCCTTATTTTCGCGATTCTTACATTTGGAATGGAGACATCGTTTTTCCGTTTCGCAAACAAGGAGGGAGCTGACTACCGGAAGGTGTTCTCCACCTCTTTCTGGGTCGTCACCACCCTGTCGGTCCTGTTCCTGGCATGTGTGTTCGGACTGATCGGCCCCATATCATCCGCCATGGGCTATGCCGACCATCATGATTATGTTCAGATTATGGCAACCATCATCGCCTTAGACTCCATTCAGGCGGTGATGTTCTCCCTGCTCAGGTTCAAAAAACGTCCGTATAAGTTTATGGCGTTGAAGTTGGTGTTTATTTTTCTGAACATCGGGCTCAACCTGTTCTATTTCTTAGTTCTGGAAAAGACAGAGCCATACTACATCTTCATGCTCAACCTCGTTTGTACAGGACTGGTCACATTCTTCTTTGTCAAAGAATTCCAGGATTTAAGGTTTGTGTTCGACAAAAAACTGCTTAGGCAAATGTTGTCCTAT
The DNA here is from genome assembly GCA_045603885.1 of Bacteroidaceae bacterium. Lineage (GTDB taxonomy): Bacteria > Bacteroidota > Bacteroidia > Bacteroidales > Bacteroidaceae > UBA3839. Next base: position 1,167 of record JAZUMZ010000144.1, read on the forward strand.
TCCTGGCCAATTCTTGTGCTCAGCATCGCTGGAATACTCAACCAGACAGCCGACAAAATACTTTTCCCATATATCTACGACAATGCGGAGACAGCTCAGAAAGAACTTGGCATATATGGAGCCTGTGTCAAGCTGGCCATGATTATGACCCTCATCACCCAAGCCTTCCGCTATGCCTATGAGCCGTTCGTCTTCGCCCAAAGCCGGGAGAAAGACTCGAAAGAGACCTATGCGCTCGCAATGAAATACTTCATCATCGTCACACTGCTGGCTTTCCTCGGGGTAGTGGGGTATATGGATGTACTTCAACATTTTATAGGTCCAGGCTACCGCGAAGGATTACACGTGGTTCCGATAGTCATGGCTGCTGAGATTTTTATGGGTATATCGCTGAATCTGTCTATCTGGTACAAGCTCACCGACAAGACAATCTGGGGAGCTGTAATCTCCATAACAGGATGTGCGATACTTGTGGCGCTCAATTTCATATTCGTTCCAAAATTCGGGTATATTGCGGCTGCTTGGGCCGGAGCGGCAGGATATGGAATTACCATGACTCTCAGCTATTTTCTTGGGCAAAAATACTACCCGGTGAAATATCCGTTGAAGGATATTGCGGTTTATATCATTCTAACCGCTATGATATTCACTGGCATGTGCCTCGTGCCAAAAGACTGGAACCAGTATGCGAGGATGGGAGTAAACACCTTGTTGATTCTCGTGTTCCTGATTTATCTCTACAAAAAAGACCTTGAGACATCCGTGGTGCCGATTGTAAAAGGCATAAAAAAGAAATTCAAAAACAAGGCCGACGGAAAATCTTGACAAAAAACTGATGTTTTTCTTGTGAGAATGTTAAAAAAGTTTTATTTTTGCAAAAAGTCATATTTTTTAATTTTTAAACAAACAACAATTTATGTGGTTAACTAATTCTTCTATCGGAAGGAAAGTGATTATGTCGGTCACCGGCATGGCACTCATCCTCTTCCTCACGTTTCATGCCTGCATGAACGTGGTGGCTCTGATTTCAGGGAACGGCTACAACATGATTTGCGAGTTTTTAGGGTCTAACTGGTATGCAGTGGCTGCGACCATAGGACTTGTTGCACTCATAGCAATTCATATTGTGTATGCCTTTATCCTGACCATACAAAACCGCAAGGCACGCGGCAAAAACCGATATGCCGTGACCGACAAGCCCGACAAGGTGGAATGGTCATCCCAAAACATGCTCGTGCTCGGCATCGTCGTGGTACTCGGTATGTTGCTCCACCTCTACAACTTCTGGTATCACATGATGTTCGCGGAGTTGGCAGGCAACGCTGTCTGCCCAGGTCCTACTAATGGATTCGCGTGGATTGTGCAGACGTTCGACTGTTCTAACACCTGCGGACTGGTGTACACCATTATCTATGTCATCTGGCTCGCGGCAATATGGATGCACCTCACCCACGGATTCTGGTCGGCTATTCAGACAGTGGGATGGAGCGGACATATTTGGTTCAAGCGCTGGAAAGTCATCGGAAATATTTATGTGACTTTAGTTATGCTTGCGTTCCTGGCTGTGGTCGTTGGATTTGCCACCAAGACCGCTCCATCGCTCTATTGCTGCGAGAAACCGTCCACATGCGAGGCTTGCACTTGTGTGCAGGAAGGAGCTGAGGAATGTGTATGTGCAGAGGGATGCGAGATTCCGTTCGACCAGCCATGCTGCGAGGAGCATGCTCCAAACTGCCCTGAGAAAGCCTGTGAGGCTGGAGAAAGCGTGGAAGGTAAGGAATGCACAGAGAAGGCAGAGAAAGAATGTCCCGGATGTGGCAATCCCGATGAGCCTTGCTGCAAGGAAGGCGAGCCTTGTGACAGCTGCGATGCGGCTGATAACGAATGTTGCAAGCCTGAATAATGCTAATTTTATGAAATAACACAAAAAGTAATTCTGACTATGACAACAATAAATTCAAGAATACCTGAAGGACCGGTTGCTGAGAAATGGACCAACTACAAGGCACACCAGCGTCTGGTCAACCCCAAGAACAAGCTGAAGCTTGATGTGATTGTCGTGGGTACAGGACTGGCAGGTGCGTCTGCAGCCGCCTCACTCGGTGAGATGGGTTTCAACGTGCTTAACTTCTGCATACAGGACTCACCGCGTCGCGCCCACTCTATCGCAGCTCAGGGAGGAATCAATGCGGCAAAGAACTATCAGAACGACGGCGACTCTGTTTACCGCCTCTTCTACGACACCGTGAAGGGTGGAGACTACCGCGCACGCGAGGCCAACGTTTACCGACTGGCAGAAGTGAGCAACAGCATCATAGACCAGTGCGTGGCACAGGGAGTGCCGTTCGCACGCGAGTATGGCGGACTTCTCGCCAACCGCTCTTTCGGTGGAGCACAGGTGAGCCGCACATTCTACGCTAAGGGTCAGACAGGACAGCAGCTGCTTCTGGGAGCCTACTCAGCTCTCTCCGCACAGGTGAACGCGGGAAAGGTAAAACTCTATACCCGCTACGAGATGCTCGATGTCGTGATTATAGACGGACGGGCAAGAGGAATCATCGCCAAGAACCTGGTGACAGGTGAGTTGGAGCGTTTCTCTGCCAATGCGGTTGTAATCGCGACTGGTGGATACGGAAACACATATTTCCTCTCGACCAACGCAATGGGATGCAACGTGTCGGCTGCTATGTCATGCTACCGGAAAGGAGCTTACTTCGCTAACCCTTGCTACGTGCAGATTCACCCCACATGTATTCCCGTACACGGCGACAAGCAGTCGAAACTGACACTTATGTCGGAGTCACTGCGTAACGACGGACGTATCTGGGTACCAAAGAAGCTGGAGGACGCAAAAGCGCTTCAGGCAGGAACAAAGCAAGGCTATGAGATTCCTGAGGAAGACCGCGACTACTATCTGGAACGCCGCTATCCGGCATTCGGAAACCTCGTACCTCGTGACGTGGCAAGCCGTGCGGCCAAAGAACGCTGCGACAAGGGATTCGGAGTGAACAACACCGGACTGGCTGTGTTCCTCGACTTCTCCGAGTCTATACAGCGTCTGGGAATCGACGTGATTCGCCAGCGCTACGGAAACCTCTTCGACATGTATGAGGAAATCACCGATGTCAACCCGGGCGAGAAGCGTATCACACGTGACGGAATTGACTACTACAACCCGATGATGATATTCCCTGCCATCCACTATACGATGGGCGGTATATGGGTGGACTACGAGCTTCAGACATCCATCCCCGGACTCTTCGCTATCGGCGAGTGTAACTTCTCCGACCATGGAGCCAACCGTCTCGGAGCCTCGGCTCTCATGCAGGGTCTGGCAGACGGATATTTCGTACTGCCATACACAATCCAGAACTACCTTGCCGACCAGGCTATATGGCCACACATCCCTACCGACGCACCTGAGTTTGCGGAAGTGGAGAAAGCCACAGAAGACCGCCTGCAGAAGCTTATGAACATCAAGGGTAAGCGAAGTGTTGACTCCATCCACAAGGAGCTCGGTCATATCTGCTGGGAGTATATCGGCATGGGACGTACCAAGGAAGGACTGGAGAAAGGTATCAAACTTATCGACGAGTTGCGCAAGGAATTCGACACCAACCTCTTCATTCCTGGTGACCGCAAGGGCTTGAACGTAGAGCTTGACAAGGCTGTACACCTCGACGACTTCATCACCATGGGCAAGCTCATGGCCTACGACGCGCTCTCACGCGAGGAGTCATGCGGTGGACATTTCCGCGAGGAGCACCAGACCGAGGAAGGCGAGGCTAAGCGCGACGACAAGAACTTCTTCTATGTAGGCTGCTGGGAGTATCAGGGAAGCGACGCAAAAGCTCCTGTACTCATCAAAGAGCCACTGGAATACGAGGCAATCAAGGTTCAGACACGTAACTATAAAAACTAATCACCATGGCTGAAAAGGTTTTAACATCATTCACAGTAAAATACTGGAAGCAGAACGGTCCGAAAGACAAGGGCCATTTTGAGACAAAGGTAATGAAGGACATCCCTGGTGATACTTCATTCCTTGAAATGCTCGACATACTGAACGAGCAACTGATTGAGGAAGGTAAGGAGCCGTTCGTGTTTGACCACGACTGCCGGGAGGGAATTTGCGGAATGTGCTCTCTGTATATCAACGGAACTCCCCACGGCAAGAGCGAGCGCGGTGCAACCACCTGCCAGCTTTATATGCGTAAGTTCAACAACGGCGACACCATCACAATTGAGCCTTGGCGCTCAGCGGGATTCCCCGTCATTAAGGACTGTATGGTTGACCGCACTGCCTTCGACAAGATTATCCAGGCAGGAGGATATATCAGCGTACGCACAGGCGCGCCGCAGGACGCCAACGCCATTCCTATTCCCAAGCAGAACGCCGACGAGGCTATGGACTGTGCGTCTTGCATCGGATGCGGTGCTTGCGTGGCAGCATGCAAGAACGGATCGGCTATGCTGTTCGTAAGCTCCAAGGTCAGCCAGCTGGCACTCCTGCCTCAGGGACGCCCCGAGGCAGCAAAGAGAGCCAAGGCCATGGTGGCTAAGATGGACGAGCTGGGATTCGGAAACTGCACCAACACCCGCGCATGCGAGGCTGTGTGCCCTAAGTGCGAGACCATCACTAACATCGCAAGACTTAACCGTGAGTTCATTAAAGCAAAACTTGCTGACTAAGTCTCCGAGGTATATACAAAAAAGCTGTCAGCCCATCA
>JAZUMZ010000145.1:0-23590 GCA_045603885.1 Bacteroidaceae bacterium
AAAGAAATAGATACAGAACTTACAGTTTTAGAAAACGATTACAGCGCCTGCATGTCGTTGAGGTGCTTGTAGTATCCTCCGAGTTTGAGGAGCTCATCGTGTGAACCTTTCTCCACAATCTGACCTTCATGTAGCACATAGATGATGTCGGCGTTCTTGATTGTGGAAAGCCGGTGTGCTATGGCGATTGTGGTGCGTGACTTCATCAGTCGCACGAGCGCATCTTGCACAAGTTTCTCCGACTCGGTGTCGAGCGCCGACGTAGCCTCGTCGAGGATAAGAATAGGCGGATTTTTAAGAATCGCTCTGGCGATTGATATCCTCTGTCTCTGTCCTCCCGAAAGTTTGCCTCCACGATCCCCCACGATGGTGTCGTATCCCTGCTCGGTCTCCATGATGAAGTCATGGGCATTGGCTATTTTCGCCGCCGCCTCCACCTGTTCTCGTGTCGCGTTCTCCACTCCGAAAGCGATGTTGTTGAAGATGGTATCATTAAACAAGATTGCCTCCTGGTTAACGTTACCAATAAGCGATCGCAAAGACTTAATCCTCAGATCGCGCACGTCGTAGCCGTCGATAAGAATCTGTCCTGCGCTCACGTCGTGATAACGTGGAATAAGGTCCACAAGGGTAGATTTTCCGCTTCCCGACTGTCCCACCAGCGCCACGGTCTGCCCTTTGCGCACAGTCAAATTGATATCATGGAGCACCTCACGCTGCCCATTGTATGAGAAAGACACATTTTTCAGCTCTATTCCCTCATTCAGCGCACCAATATCTTTTGCGTTCCCAGCCTCACGGATATTGTTCTCCGCCTTAAGGATTTTGTTAATACGCTCCATCGAGGCCATACCCTTCTGTATGGAATATCCGGCCTTAGACAAATCTTTGAGTGGCTGGAGGATGGTGTATAGAATAACGAGATAATAAATGAACGTGCTGGCATCAATCGCAGAGCTACCTGAGAAGATGAGTGTTCCCCCGAACCAAAGCACCACCACAATCATACATGTACCGAGAAACTCACTGACCGGATGTGCTGCCGACTGCCTTATAGCCACACGCATAGATGCCGCACGGAACTCATCGTTCACCTTAACAAACCTCTCCTCCATCTTCTTCTCCGCCACGAATGCCTTTATAATTCTCAGTCCTCCGAGCGTCTCCTCTATCTGGCTCAGTCCATCGCTCCATTTCGACTGTGCGAAAAGAGAGCGCTTCTTCAGTTTCTTTCCAATACGTCCGATACCGAACGCCATGAGGGGTACGACAAGCAGTGTGAAGAGTGTGAGTTGCCAGCTGATGGCAATGAGTGTGCCAATATAAATAAGAATAAAAATGGGGTTTTTAATCACCATATCGAGTGAGCTAGTGATGCTGGAATCCACCTCGTTCACGTCGGTTGACACACGCGCCAGTATGTCGCCCTTTCGCTCCTCAGAGAAGAAAGCCAAAGGAAGCGATAGAATCTTCTTGTAGATATTTGAGCGAATGTCGCGCACGATACCAGTCCTCACCGGCATCAGACATGCAGAACCTGCGAAATAGCTGCCCGTCTTTAGGAGCGTCATAAAAGCAAGTCCGAGTCCGAGTAGCAACAATGTAGTCGCATGCCCGTAAGTCTCTATCAGCTGTTGTGAATAATAATACAGGTTGTTGAGAGCCACCTCCTTCAAATCGCCGTCACTCCAAGACATCAACGAGTAGTTGCCTTTGTCAATCTGAAAAAGAATATTCAGTATCGGGAGCAGCAGTGAAAAAGAAAACACATTGAAGAAAGCAGACAAAATATTGAATGTCAGCGTTCCCGCAACAAATTTCTTATAGGGGAAGAAATATCTCCCCATGATTTTGAAGAAGTCTCTCATAATTCTGTCCCTTGAGTTTATTTGCGTCCGAAGTCGGCTGGAATTTCTCCCCACTTCTCGGTTTCCCACTTTATTATCCTGTTGGAGAATGAGTTGTTACGCAACCAGTTCTCAGCACGATGGATAATGTCGTAAAGCGGCTGATTTTCCGGGGTCATCGGGAGATTGGTCTTAGCCTTGCGGTTGCGCACCCACGCTATTCCCGACACACTGTCGCTGTAAACAGGCCAATCCAGCCCCTTCTGTCTCAGCAACGCCAGTGCGTGCACTATAGCCAGGAACTCACCGATATTATTGGTGCCGCTTACAGGTCCGTAATGGAATATCTGCTGCCCTGTACGCAGGTCCACTCCACGATATTCCATAGGTCCCGGATTACCGCTGCATGCGGCATCCACGGCAATGGCCTGCGCCTCCACCTCAACCGGCAGTGGCAACACCGTGTCGTTTCTATAGTCGGGGGGATTCTGTACAGCCATCAAATTTTCACTTTTCGCTCCTCATTAAATCACATTCTCTCCGGCATGTCAATACCAAGCAGCCCCATACCGAGGCTTGCGATTTTAGCCACATTTTTCGACATTACAAGCCGGAACACTTTCTTGCGATTATCCTCCTCATTGAGAATATGGAAGTCATGGTAGAACTGGTTGTATTCCTTAGTCAGCTCATAGCAGTAGTTTGCGATTCCCGACGGACTATAGTCCTGTCCCGCCTGACGCAGTACAACTGTAAAGGCGTTAAGTTTCTGAATCAGCTCAGCCTCTTTATCGCTGATAGGTGTGTCGGCAGGAAGAATCTCCGGAATGTTTATCCCCGCATCCACCGCCTTTCTCAAAATTGAGCGGATTCGGGCGTATGTGTATTGAATGAATGGTCCGGTGTTTCCGTTAAAGTCGATACTCTCCTCCGGATTGAACAACATGTTCTTGCGGGCATCCACCTTCAGTATGAAATACTTAAGTGCGCCCATACCTACGATTTCGGCAATCTGTCGTGCCTCTTCTTCTGGTATATCAACCTGCTTAGCTCTCTCCTTTGAAGCCTCGTATGCATCGTTTACCATTTGCTCCATCAACTCATCGGAATCCACCACCGTCCCCTCACGTGATTTCATCTTGCCATTAGGCAGCTCCACCATACCATAAGAGAAATGCACAAGATCCTTTCCCCAGCTGAATCCCAGCTTATCGAGCAATATTGAGAGAACCTGGAAATGGTAATTCTGCTCATTTCCAACCACATAAATCATCTTGTCAATTGGATAGTCCTGGAAACGGAGTTTCGCCGTGCCTATGTCCTGGGTCATATATACCGATGTTCCGTCGCTACGCAGCAACAGTTTCTCGTCTAATCCCTCAGCCTGAAGGTTGGCCCACACAGAGCCATCCTCACGGCGGTAGAACAGTCCTTTCTCAAGCCCTTCCAATACTTTCTCCTTTCCCTCAAGATAGGTGTCGGACTCATAGTAAATCTTGTCGAATGAAACTCCCATTCGCTTGTATGTCTCATCGAATCCCGCGTAAACCCACTCGTTCATCTGATTCCACAAAGCACGTACTTCCGGGTCGTTCTGCTCCCATTTCACGAGCATGTCGTGGGCTTCCTTGATCAGGGGTGCCTCCTGCTTGGCCTTCTCCACAGCCTTCTCCTGCTCCATGCCTTCCGAAATCAGTTGTGCCGCGATTTCATCACACTGAGCCTTATAGTGCTTGTCGAATGCGACATAGAAGTCACCTATAAGGTGGTCTCCCTTTTTACCTGTGCTCTGCGGTGTCGCGCCATCTCCCCACTTCTGCCATGCCAGCATGGACTTGCATATATGTATTCCTCTGTCGTTGACAATATTGGTCTTCACCACCTTGTTTCCGTTTGCCGCCACGATTCGTGCGAGCGACGAACCCAGCAGGTTGTTTCGCATATGCCCAAGATGAAGAGGTTTGTTTGTATTGGGAGATGAATACTCAATCATCACAAGCTTGCTCGACTCGTCGGCCTGCTTGAAACCAAATCTATCATCAGCATTGATGCTGTTGAGCAGGTCAACCCAAGCCGATGTGCTCACCGTCAGGTTCAAAAAGCCTTTTACGACATTGTATCCGCTCACGACCTCAGCAGCATTGGCAAGGAGATATTCACCCAGCTCTCCACCTACTGCGTCGGGAGCTTTACGCGCCATTTTCACAAAGGGGAACACCACCACGGTGAGGTTACCCTCAAATTCTTTCTTTGTTTTCTGAAGCTGTACTTGCGATTCATCAACATCAACTCCGTAAAGTGCTTTCACACCACCTACAACGGCTGTGATTAATTTTTGTTCTATTGTCATTGCAATTTGGTTTTCTTTATCCTTTTCGAAACTTCATTCTCTTTGAGAATGCAAAGTTACGCATTTTTCCTTGAAAAATCTAATTCCTCCACCCTTTTATAAGTTTTTTGGCGAACGAAATGCGAAGATGTCATAAAAATTTCTTAATTTTGCATAACCAACATGTAATATATTGCAGCACAAACTTGTAATTTTTTGCAGCACAGACCTGTAACATTTGTATTGCAGATAAAATCACTCCATTATAAATGAAGCACTATCTTTTTTTCTGCTCCCACTCCTACGCCATCCCTATCCTGCGCCCCCTTGAAGACGCCATAGTCCGGAGGAACGGCAGGGTCGCCTGGTTTCTAGAGCCGACCTGTGACAGCAGTCTGCTCTCAAATATCGACTTTGTTCTCACCGACGTGCATGAAGTCAAGAAATGGCGTCCCGAGGCTATCTTCGCCCCAGGCAACCTCATCTATGATTTCCTTCCCGGAATAAAGGTTGACATATTCCACGGCTACCCCATCAACAAGCGCAACGAAGCTGTCCCCGGCCATTTCAGGCTAAGAGGCTGGTTTGACATCTATTGCACTCAAGGTCCCAGCTCCACAACAGAATTCAAACGCTTGGAATCTGCACACCGCTATTTCAAGGTTTATGAGACCGGATGGGCAAAGACAGACGCAATCATAAAAGCCAAGGAAGAACAAGAGAGAAAGTCAAGACAAAACGCCGCAGAAGGCAAGACAACTCCGCCTGCGATATTCGTAGCCTCTACTTTCACCAAAGGCATCTCTCAGCTTAAGACACTATTTCCCACAATCAAACATCTTGCCGAGAGCAAAGACTGGAGATGGATAATCACCGCACATCCCAAACTGAACGACCCCGAGTTAAAATCAGAGCTATCGCTACTTTCAGAACGCCTTGACAACGTGGAGTATTACCCTGTGACACCTTCTCCAGAGGTTATGGCCGCTACCGACGTAATGCTCTGCGATACCTCGAGCATCATGCTTGAATATATGCTGCTCGACAAGCCCGTCGTTACGTTCAGGAGCAACAACCAGGGACCTCAGATAATGAATATAGACAAACTGGAGGATGTTGAGAAAGCTCTTTCAGAAGCACTTACGAGACCAGAGCACCTGATGAGCGCCATTCGTGAATACATGTCTTATCACGATCCCCACACCGACGGGAAGAACTGTGATAGAATACTTGATGCCGTGGAAGATTTCAAAAACAATTGGCAAGGAAAAATGGGTCGCAAGCCGCTCAACATCATCAGGAAGCTTAAAATCCGCAAACGCTGCTGGCGGCTGTTCTTATGACAGGGAACCGGCGGGAAAACCGCCGGCAACCAACTCTTGAAGAATTAAGAGAAAAGAACAGAGGAAACAAAGGAACTGGAGAACAGAGGAACAGGGAAACAGAGAAACAGGGAACTGGGAACAGGGAAAGCATCTAATCAATTCTCAGAAACAGAGAAGTGGGAAAGCAGCTATTCAATTTTCAGGTATCTGAGGACGGTGGAGTTGCGCCGAGTCATGAACCTCATTGCAGCAGAACGTAGTTCTTTTGGCGTTACTGCATTATAACGCATCACATCCCGGTCAATCATTGACGCATCGCCCCACGCCTCGAAATGCGCCAGGTCTTGCGCCCTCTGAAGATAATTCGCCATTTCCAGCTCATGGTTGGCCGCAAACTTATTTTTCACCTTCTGGAGCTCATAGTCATCTGGTGTCACAGACTTGAGAATATCAATCTCCCTCCACAGAGCCTGCTCACAATCCTCCACATCAACGTCCTCGCCCATCAGTCCCTCAACCAGCAAGAGACTGCCGTCAATCCGTCCGATCACCGAAGCATCAACAGACACGAACAACCGTTTCTTCTCCACAAGCTCCCGATACAGCCGGCTCGACTGCCCGTTGCCCAGCACATCGCTAATCATATCACAGACTGGGAAGTCGTCGGATGACACCGGCGGTACATGAAACGCAATCAAAATCAAAGAATTCGGCACTTGCCTTCTGACTGTCACACGTCTCTGTCTTTGCTGACACGGCTCATCCGGGATGGGGCCGTCAACTCCTTCATGAGCAGAGTCGCACCCATGACCTTGTTTGCCTCCTGGAATATCTCCATACCATTTCTCCACCAATTCCTGCGTCTGTTCCCAGCTTATGTTTCCCACAACACTGATTATCGCATTGTCGGGTCGATAGAATCTATGGAAAAAAACCTTAACCTCCTCCATGGTCGCTTCTGCGATATGCCTGAGTTCCATGCCTATTGTAGGCCACCTATAAGGATGCACCTTGTAGGTTTTTCCAAACAAAATATGGGTGATGTCGCCATACGGCTGGTTAAGATATACCTGTTTAAACTCCTCCATCACCACTTTGCGTTGCACCTCCAAAGACTCTGGTGTGAAAGCAAGCGACAGCATACGGTCGCTCTCAAGCCAGAATGCGGTCTCAATATTCTGCGCCGGTATGGTAACGTAATAGTTTGTGAAGTCAACGTCGGTATATGCGTTATTCTCTCCGCATGCCTCCTGCAAAGCCTTATCATAGTCGGGGATGTTGACTGACCCTCCGAACATAAGATGCTCAAACAGATGAGCGAATCCCGTGTGGTCCGCCGACTCGTTGCGTGAGCCCACCCGGTAGAGTGTATTCACCGCAACCATCTGTGTTCCACGGTCTTCGCTATGGATAAGCCGCAAGCCGTTGCTTAAAGTCTTGGAATTAATCTGCATGGAAAAATCGTATAAACAGAAATGTCAAGGAGTTTGTGGCAACCATTATTATTCGGACAGCTCAGACTGCACTTTCTGCCATTGCTGCTTTGCCAGCTCCTGCATATCGACCACCTCGTCTTTCTCGTCAACGATCTCAGATCCCAGCATGGTCTCAATCACATCCTCAAGAGTTACGATTCCTCTCATGGATCCGTATTCATCGATTATGACACTGATATGCTCCTTGCGCTCCAAGAATTTCTCCCAGATGTTTGACACCGACTCATCCTCCGGGAAAGTCAAGACCGGGCGTCTGAGGTCACGCAATGTTATGTCGAACTTATCCTCCGCGAGACGCTCCAAAATTTCCTGTTTCAGCACATATCCTGTAACATAGTCGTCGTTTTCCTCATTATAAACAGGAATGCGAGAGAACTTACCGAACTCCTCACTTTCATAGAACTCTTTGATATTCAGGCTTTCATCGGCCATAGTCACCACACTTGAAGGTGTCATAATCTCGTGTGCGGTCACGTCATCCAGACGTAGCAAATTCTGAATCATCTTGTTCTCCTCTTTTTCCAGGACTCCCTCCTCTGCTCCGGTTGTGACCATCGCCGCCACTTCCTCTCTGCTGACGCTCGCCTGGCTGCTGTTGTCGGAAAAACGATGTGTGAATTTCTGCAACGGCCATACGACGGGATATGTAATAAAAATCATCCCCTTGATTATTCCCGACGCAGGAACCGCGAGACTCCTCCAATAAGAAGAGCCGAGAGTCTTAGGTATGATCTCGCTGAACATAAGAATCAGGAAAGTGAAAACTCCTGACACGAATCCCACTCCCGTTGAGTTGAACAACTGTGCCGCCTGCGCTCCGACCAATGAAGCTCCGACCGTGTTCGCCACAGTATTCACCACTAATATCGATGATATAGACTTGTCAACATCCGTCTTCAGGGCTTTCAGCCTAAGAGCTCCCTTCACCCCTTGCTGCTCAAGTGAGTTTATATAGTTCATCGGAGTTGACAGCAACGTAGCCTCAAGCAACGAGCAAATTGATGAAATGATAATAGCAAGAACTATATAAACTATCAATAAAGTCACACTTCCACCCGCATAACCTAAAAACGAATCCGCGGGCAACGAATCTGAATCCATGTATATTAAATTGTTTGTTTACTAAAAATTATTTACCCCTGACACGTATGACATAACCGCCGTTCTGAGCACCGGCGAAACAAACCTCGACATCGCGTCCCACGGAGTCTCGTGATACGAAGGTGGTGTCATCCACTTTAGTGTATCTCACCAGATCTTGTCCTTTCTGTACAAAATCCTCATACAGACTCTTGTTGAAGATCAGTATGTCAATTCGAGAGTCCTTGTCGTCGAACCTGTCGATAACCCCCACTCCATCCTCAGCTTTTTTTGTGAATGCCGAGAGGTCGTCCTTTCCTGCCTTGAAATCGACATTGTGGCCGAGATAATACACCAGCGGCTCACCTACGAAGTCTTCAGTAGCATCAGGTATTTGCCCCTCAACCTCTTCTTGTGGCAGGTCATCACCTTCCTGGTACTCAAAGTCGGCGTCGTCAGCCGCATCGGCATCCATCATCTCGGTCAGCCCATAACTCTGCCAAGGGTTATATTCTGTGCCCTCACCTTCTTTCTGCCTCTCATACTCAACGATATCCGCCAGCGCCTCAGAAGAGAAAGCCGCATTTTGGCCATCCTCGATTATTTCTTGGTTGTCAACTGTTTTTTCTGTCTTTCCACAGCCGCACGAAACCAAGAGAATAGCAAAGAACGCAGCTGCGATTTTATCAATCCGTAACATGATTTTATTTAGGAAACTCAATAATTTAGTTTTTTAAATACTTTTATTCTTCAAACAAGTCAGCCGGCGTCTCCTGCCACATCCGCCGAATCATCACAATTGCAATCACCAGAGAGAGGGTCATAGCCACTACAGCCGGCCAAAGGCCTATAACCGCCTCTATCTGGAATTCTCCTCCATCAGGCTTAGAAAGCATCAAGGCCACAGTGACCAGATTATTAAGGATATGACATAGAATTGGAATCACCAGACTTCCTGTGTGGTAATATACCATCGCCAATGCGAATCCCACCATCACTGCATAAATCATCTGCGGCGGGTTGCCATGTACCAATCCAAAAATCAGCGATGACACACAAATTGGCCACCACGGATTGACTCCCCTCCTCAGCATCGGGGTCATTATTCCACCTCTGAACACCAATTCCTCGCACAATGGTCCAAGAAAGCAAACTGCCACAAGACCCACCGGATGATGCACCACACTCTCATAAACCCTCACATACTCAGGTGGCAGCCGCAAATCAAGCCCGGTCTCCAAGAACTCAACCATGATGGTACCGCTGAGAATCACCAACAAGATAGAAGTTGCGGACAAGACAGCATCGCTCCCGCCTATGCGCATTGATGTCAATCGTCGTCTGAGTCCAAAGCTCTTAATAGACAAGAGCGATACAATCGTAAGCACAGATGTGCATGCCAAAGACCACGAAGTTGCAGAGTCGGGAGTGCCTGAGACAGCCTCAATCCCGGTGCTCTCGGTAGATACAAACACCACAGTCCTGGCCACCACCTGACCAATGAGCTGTAAAGCCAGAAAAAGCAATACAGCCACCATAGGCCATAGTATTATGTCTAACGTCTTCCCTATATTTCTCATCTATCACGGCATAACGCCACTGATTTGCAACGAATAATTTGCAAAGTTACGGATAAAAATCAACAATAAAAAATTTTAAGCCGATTATTATTTGCCGAACTCCTTGATACTGGTATATCCAATCGTTCGCAAACCATCAGGTATCTCATGTCCGATGGCTGAATACAACGGCGTGTACTTCTCTCTCAACCGTTTCCATTTTTCATCGAAAAACTCGTCGCAGCTGAGCATTCTGCTTCCGTCCTCTCCCTGCATAAACACCTGTCCTTTGTAGTCTTTCTGGTCGTTAGTGGACTTGTAGAGCCTTCGAGCCTCAGTGTAAAGCACGTCGTTCAGGATCTCAAACGCCTCGTCGTCCTTGTCGAGCAGATGCAATTTCATAACCTCGCTACGCATAATAGACCTGTCTGCCAGTCCTTTGTTGCAGATTTTCGCTTTCAACGAACTGATATCATTTGTAGTTCGCCAGAAACGCAGCAATATAAAGACAGAAAGCGCAAGTAACGCCGCCAAAATCACAGTTATGATTGTCAAGTCACAACCCTCGGCTCCGTTGTCATAATTCTCTGCCGATACGACAAGGGGAGAAGCGAACAAAGCCGCCGACATAGATAAAAATTGTCTCATAAAACAGAACTGAATGTATTCAATGCACAAATTTAACATTTTTTTTCCAAAAGCAGTTCTCTTTTTTACATTTTTTCCAAAATATGTTGATAATTTTCAGAAATAACCGCCAGTTTGTTGCTAATTCTCAAAATTTAACCTATTTTTGCACTAAGTTTTGTTTATTTACTCAATAAATGCAAACATCAAATTCCAAACAAAATATGAACACCACCTACATTAAAATCAACAAAGCCGACAATGTTGCAGTTGCTTTGGCACCTCTGCAGAAAGGTCAGAACGTAGAAATCGAAGGCAAAGCGTTCCAATTGAAGACCGACGTTCCATACGGTCACAAATTCCTTCTCACCGACCTCGGAGAGGGAGAGGATGTCATAAAATACGGCTATCCAATCGGCCATTTGAAAGAATCCCATCTTCAAGGCGAGCACATAGACGACCGTCATATCAAGACAAATCTTTCCGGACTTCTTGAATACACATACAACCCTGTATTCACCTCAGACGATCTTAAAAATTCCAAAGACTGCCATGTTGACTGCCCCACCGACGGTCTTCCCACGACATTCATGGGCTACCGTCGCTCCAACGGCGATGTCGGTATCCGCAACGAGTTATGGGTCATCCCTACGGTTGGATGCGTCAACGGCTGTGTCAACCAGATTGTCAGCACATTGAAGGCTGAGATTGGATTCGAAAACCACACTGATGGTGAGGGCGTTGACCGTATCGTTGCTTTCAACCACAACTACGGATGCTCTCAGCTTAGCGAAGACCACGAGAACACCCGCAAGATACTTCGCGACATGGTTCTCCACCCCAACGCCGGCGCCGTACTTGTGGTGGGTTTGGGATGCGAGAACAACCAGCCGGAGAAATTTGAGGAGCTGCTTGGTGACTACGACCACGACCGCATAAAATTTCTTGTAACCCAGAAAGTTGATGGCGACGAGGTTGAGGAAGGCGTTAAAGTCGCCAAGCATCTGTTTGCCATAGCAAACCAGGACCGCCGTACAGAGATTCCACTCAGCGAGCTGAGAATCGGCCTCAAATGTGGTGGTTCAGACGGTCTTTCCGGTATTACCGGCAATCCTTTGCTTGGTGTCCTGAGTGATTATATCGTCAGCCAGGGAGGCACTTCTGTCCTTACCGAGGTTCCGGAGATGTTCGGAGCAGAGACAATTCTTATGAACCGTTGCGCCACCCGTGATCTTTTCGACCAGACTGTGAAGTTGATCAACGACTTCAAGAGCTATTTCCTCAGTCATGGAGAGCCCGTTGGTGAGAATCCTTCTCCCGGCAACAAGGCAGGCGGCATCAGCACATTGGAGGACAAGGCGCTCGGCTGCACTCAGAAATGCGGTAAGAGTGCCGTACGTGGTGTTTTAGGCTATGGCGAACGTCTTCAGCACAAAGGTCTCAACCTTTTGTCCGCTCCCGGCAACGACCTTGTCGCTTCCACAGCACTGGCATCGTCAGGCTGCCACATCGTGTTGTTCACCACCGGACGTGGCACACCCTTCGGAACATTTGTCCCCACAATGAAGATTTCCACCAACAGCTCCCTTGCAAGCCGCAAACCCACATGGATAGACTTCAATGCCGGTGTTCTTGCCGAGGGTGCCTCAATGGACGACACCTTCAGGGCCTTCACCCGCAAAGTGGTTGAGATTGCCAACGGCAGTCCCACCTGGAATGAGAAGAAGGACTATCAGGAAATCTCCATTTTCAAGAATGGTGTTACCCTATAATTGATGACGGGCAAGACGTACATACGCGCCTTCCGGGCCCTTTCACCGTTGTTGGTGTTTCTGTTGATCTATCTGGTCACGAGTCTCATCCTCAACGACTTTTACAAGGTCCCCATCACCGTTGCATTTCTCATCTCATCCATCTATGCCCTTGCCATATCTCCCGGTAAGCTGACTGACAATCTGGGCATATTCTCCAAGGGTGCAGGCAACAACAACCTGTTGCTCATGCTTTGGATATTCATTATGGCGGGTGCCTTTGCCTCGAGTGCCAAGGAGATGGGCGGTATCGACGCAACGGTCAACAGCGCGCTCAGATGGTTGCCTTCAGACATCCTCGTTCCAGGCATGTTTGTAGCCGCCTGCTTCATCTCGCTTGCCATAGGCTCGTCCACCGGCACCGTCGCCGCACTTGTGCCTATAGCGTGGGGAATGGCCGGAGAAATCAACGTTGACCCAGCCTTAGCCGTCGGGCTTGTTGTCGGCGGCGCCTATTTCGGCGACAATCTCAGCTTCATCAGCGACACCACCATAGTAGCGACGCAGACCCAAGGTTGCAAGATGAGCGACAAATTCCGCGCAAATATCAAGATTGTGGGTCCGGTGGCAGCCATCATGCTCGTCGCTTACTATATCCTCGGCATGCACACCTCCGGCATCGGCGACATCCCGGAGGTTGACTTCATCAGGGTACTTCCCTATCTTATAGTCATCATATCGGCCATGTGCGGCATGAACGTCGTTATAGTGCTAATGGTTGGCATCGCTCTGACAGGTGTCATAGGAATCGCAGAGGGTACGTTCGACATCTGGGGTTTTCTGGCATCCATCCAGAGAGGAATTGACTCCATGTCCGACCTGATTATCATGACCCTGCTCGCAGGCGGCATGCTCTCCATAATCCGCCATAACGGCGGTATAAACTACCTGATCAAAGCCCTGTCGTCGAGAATAAACGGCCGCAAAGGCGGCGAGCTGAGCATCGCCCTTATGGTGGTGCTTGTGAATATGTGCACTGCCAACAACACTGTAGCACTCATCACAGTCGGTCCGATAGCCAAAGACATCTCCGTCAAATACGACATACCCGCAAGGCGCACCGCCAGCATACTTGACACCATGTCCTGCTTCACCCAAGGCCTTCTTCCTTATGGCATCCAGACCCTGATGGCAGTCCAGCTCACGTCAAATGCCCTTTCCCCCATTGACGTGGTTTCACATCTCTACTACCCCATGCTCATCGGTCTTGCCGTGCTCTTGTCGATTTTATTTGTAAAGAACACAAAAAAGGCAGTCAAGACGTAATAGAAGTCCGAGACAAAGCTAAACATCTAAGACACAGCTAATAATCCAAGAAAAAAAGACCATAAAACGACAAAGGCACAGAGGACAAATTCATTCATTCCCTGTGCCTTTGTTTTTTATGTCATCAAATAGATCTGTTTAAAAATCCGGGCCGCCGAATCCGCCGCCGGGACCACCGATGCCACCGGGACCACCAAATCCGCCACGGCCTCCACGGCCTCTGGGACCTCTGGGACCTCCGGGTCCGCCAGGCCCCCGCCCGTCGGGACGTCTTCCGGGACGCAGGAATATATGCGCTGCCTGAGCAGGAGTTAAAATCTCCAGGAACTTGGGAAGATACTCCTTGTCCACCTCCAGCTGTTTCTCCTGACGCAGGAAGTTATTTTCTATCATTTCCGTAGCCTGCTCGTCGGTGATATTGTCCAGATCAAGACGCTGTTCCTCTCCCTCCTTGTCTCCACCTCTTGGATTCACCACGTTGTGGCGTGTGTTCTGATAGTCGAGATACAAGGCGGTGAAGATGTCTTTCTTGTCGTCGTCCAGTTTCATCGACTTCACGAGTCTTGCAGCCTGACGGTTATACACTTCGGCGATACTCATGTCGTTTCGCCTCTCTCTTCGCCTCTCGCTGTCTTCTTGTGCTGAGACGCTCGCTGCGGTCAATAATGCCAGCAGCGAAAACATTAGAAAACGTTCTTTCATGTAAGGGTACTTCTATAAATTAGTTTTTACTTCCTAAACTTCAGTAAAAATACACCTGGTTTTGTATTTTGACTGACAAACGTGTGAAAAGTTTATTGTCAAACAATAAAAAATAATTATTTAGTGTGTCAGATATCAGTTTTTTTGTGTAATTTTGCGCTTTAATTGGTATAGTGTACTTCTATATATTAGTTTTTTATATCTACGGGTGCTCTATTTCACTTTGACGCTTTACGTTTCTTAGCGGCATCTTGGCTCTTCCCAGCCTTGAACCATAGTTCGCTATGCTTCTGCAGCTGCAAGAACCAACCTGCTCGCTAATAAACTGTAAATCGTCTGAAGCTAACTTATAGAACTACCCTATAATTATTAGATGAAAGAATTCGTAATATCAGAAAGTAAGGTTGAGACCGCTGTCATAGTGGGGCTGATTACTCCCCAGCAAGATGAGCGCAAGACCGCCGAATATCTTGATGAGCTGGAATTTCTGGCCGACACCGCCGGTGCGAAGGTTTTGAGACGATTCACCCAAAAGGTGAACGGCCCGAGCAGCGTGACATATACCGGAAGCGGGAAATTGCAAGAGATCAAGGACTTCATCAAGCAGAGGGAGGACGAGCGTGACCAAGCTCTCGAAGAGGCCCTGTCGATGGGTATCACCGACCCGAAGGATCAGAACCTGCCTGAGACGGTCGGCATGGTGATTTACGACGACGAGCTGACAGCCAAGCAGATACGCAACATAGAGAAAGAGCTCCAAGTCAAGATTCTCGACCGCACCTCCCTCATCCTCGACATCTTTGCCATGCGTGCCCAGACAGCGGCAGCAAAGACCCAAGTTGAGTTGGCCCAATATAAATACATGCTTCCGAGGCTTACACGCCTATGGACCCACTTGGAACGCCAGCGTGGCGGAAGCGTTGGTCTTCGCGGTCCCGGTGAGACGCAGCTTGAGATGGACCAGCGTATAATCAGAGGTCGTATGGCCCTGCTAAAGGAGCGTCTGAAGGATATAGACACCCAGAAGTCCACTCAGCGGAAGAACCGTGGTCGTCTGATCAGAGTCGCTCTCGTCGGTTATACCAACGTCGGCAAGTCCACTCTGATGAACCTGCTGTCAAAAAGCGAGGTATTCGCAGAGAACAAGCTTTTTGCCACTCTCGACACCACTGTCAGGAAGGTTACAATAGAAAATCTTCCATTCCTTTTGTCAGACACGGTGGGATTCATCCGCAAATTGCCCACCGACCTTGTGGATTCATTCAAATCCACTCTCGACGAGGTTAGGGAAGCCGACCTGCTGGTGCATGTAGTTGACATCTCGCACCCCGACTTTGAGGAGCAGATACAAATTGTTGACAAGACCCTGGCCGACATTCAGGCCGCAGACAAACCCACGATAATCCTGTTCAACAAAATTGACGCATACACCTGGGTTGAGAAAGATGAAGACGACCTGACTCCCAAGACCAAAGAAAACATCACTCTCGACGAGCTTATGGCCACCTGGATGGCAAAAATGGGTGAAGACTGCTTCTTCATATCCGCAACCAAGCGTCAAAACATATCAGAATTCAAGCAGTTGCTTTACAAGAAAGTAAAGAGCCTGCACGTACAAAAATACCCATACAACGACTTCCTGTACGAAAACTACAGTGACACTCAAGAATAAAGAAACAACAAAACAACGAACATATGCGCAAACTTACAGAAAAAGAGATCTTCCTGTTAGAGGATCAGGGATGCACAGCCGACGACTGGTCAGCCATCAACATCAGCAGTGACGATTTTAAAACCGGCAACATTACAAACGTAAGGTTCTTCGGTAATATTCAACTTGGCGCTTTCAATGGAAGGGTTGAGGTGGAAGAAGGCTTCTCCCTGAAATGCGGTATCCGCAATGCCACTCTGAAGGACGTGACAATAGGAGACAACTGCCTTATAGAGAACGTCTCCGGGTATATATCCAATTATGACATCCGCAACAACGTTTACATCTCCAATGTTGGTGTCATCACCACCCAAGGCACGCCCAATTTCGCCGTAGGCAACTCTCTTGCCGTTCTCAACGAGGCCGGCGACGGCAATATTGTGCTTTACGAGCATCTCACCGCCCAGACTGCCCAGCTGATGATGGACAGCCCTGTAATCTACGATATGATTCTTAAAGAACAGAAAAACAAGGCCAAGCCCGAACGCGGTGAGATTGCCAGTGGCTGCCGGATTGTAGGAGCACGCGAGATTTGCAACGCGATAATAGGAGAAGGCTGTGAGATTCAAGGCGCGAGCAAGATAGAAGACGCCACCATAGTGAGCAGTTTTACAGCTCCCACCGTGATTGGTCACGACGCAATAATCGAGAACTCCATTGCCGTTTGCGGAGCAAACATCGCCAACGGTGCTAAAGTTGACAACTCGTTTATCGGTGAGTCGGTACATGTTGGCAAGGGCTACTCTTCCGAGAGCACTGTGATGTTCTCCAACACATACCTTGACAACGGTGAATCGTGTGCCGCTTTCCTCGGTCCGTTCTCCTGCTCCCACCACAAAGCCTCACTGCTTATAGCCGGTAAGTTCTCGTTCTACAACGCCGGTTCGTCAACCAACCAAAGCAACCATGCCTACAAAATGGGGCCGATCCATTACGGCACACTCGACCGTGGCGGCAAGACCGCCAGCGGCGCCCACATTATATGGCCTGCCCAATTCGCGTCCTTCACTATGGTTATGGGCAAAATAGAGAACCACCCCGATCTGTCGTCACTTCCGTTCTCCTATGTGATTGGCAAAGACGGCAAGACCATCGTTGTTCCCGGAATAAACATCAGAACCGTGGGCACCTGGAGAGATGTGTTCAAATGGCCCAAGCGCGACCTCAGACCCAAGGAGGAGAGACATGACATAATCAACTTCCAATTCCCGAATCCCTACATCATCCAGCAGGTGATCAAAGGCAAGGCCCTCCTAAAGAGAATGCTCGACTCCAGCAACGGCGAGACACTTGAGTACAACGGTTGTCTGATTAAGCGCACCTCTGCATTGAGAGGAATCGAATACTACGACATGGCCATCGGACTGTTCCTCTATAATGTGATGCAATCCGGCAATACATTTGAGATGGACGGTGCCTCAGCCACAGAAGAATGGTCAGACCTCTCAGGAATGATCTTGCCCCGCAAAGAAGTTGAGAGGCTCACCCTTGACATCCAGAATGGCAATATAACCACCAGCAATGAGCTGCTGATGATCTTGTCTCAAATCAACGACGACTATGCATCAAACGAGTTGGACTACGCCAATGCCCTGATGAGACAGGAAAGCGGTGACTTGTTCAACACAGTTGACGACTGGAAGGAACAGGCTGACAAATCCCACAACCTATGGCTCAGGCTTGTGAAAGACGACGCCGAGAAAGAATTCCAGCTTGGAGATGTTGACGAGGAGTTCTTCCGCCACTTCATCTCTGGAGTCAAGTGAGTTGGGATAGTCCCGGGTAACTCAAACTCTACAGCAAGCGGTAAAGCTGATGTTATTGAACCCTTTCAGGGTTCTGGATTCTACTGGTTTTTCCTTAGCCCCGGGTAACTCAACTTCGCTTCGCTTGTTTCATTACCCGGGGTTACTAATATTTAACCCCTTCGGGGTTGGGAGGACGAACATGCAGAACTAGTATATAACCCTTTCGGGGTTGGGAGGGCTATATGGTATTGTCCATTTTAACTCCCCATTTTAACTCCCTATTTTAACTCCCTATTTAACTCCATTTTATAACTCCCGAAAGTTAAATTCGCAATATCAAGCACTGAGTTATCACACACAAATATCACTTCACAGAAAAATGAGACGAATTCTATTCATCCTATCCCTGGCGCTGACCTTAGACCTGTGCGCACAGACCAACGACACAATTCCGTTCGTTGAGGGTAAATATCACTATGAGACCGTAAAAGGCGACCCCACCCATGTGAGGATGTGTACCTTGCCAAACGGTCTGAGGGTATATCTCATGATAAACAACGACCAGCCGAGAATCCAGACTGCCATCGCTGTCAGGACCGGCGGCAAGAACGACCCGGCTGAGACAACCGGTCTTGCCCACTATCTTGAGCATATAATGTTCAAGGGCACCACACAGTTTGGCACCACCGATTATGAGGCGGAGAAGCCCTTGCTCGACGAGATTGAGCGCCTTTATGAGACTTACAGGAAGACCACAGACCCAGAGCAGCGTAAAGAGACTTACCACGTCATAGACTCCATCTCCTACGAAGCCTCAAAGATTGCCGTAGCCAACGAATACGACAAGCTCATGTCCGCCATAGGCGCCACCGGTTCCAATGCCTTCACAAGCGTTGACGAGACCTGCTACGTAGAGGACATCCCCGCCAACGAGGTTGACAACTGGGCCGCAGTCCAGAGCGAAAGGTTCAAGAATATGGTTGTCAGAGGTTTCCACACAGAGTTGGAGGCTGTATATGAGGAATACAACCGTGGATTGACTCAGGACATCCGCAAAGTGCTTGAAGCCGCCAATGCCCTTCTCTACCCCAACCACCCCTATGGCAAACAAACCGTGATCGGCACCCAGGAGCACCTGAAGAATCCCTCAATCACCAACATAAAGAATTATTTCCACAAATACTATGTTCCCAACAATGTCGCCATCTGTATGTGCGGCAACCTATCTCCCGACGACGTGATGGACATCATCACAAAATACTTCGGCGACTGGCGGCGTGGCGACGATATTCAGCCGGTGAGCTATGTGAAAGAGGAGCCCCTGAAGGGAGAATTGAGGAAAGACGTTTATGGCCAGGAAAGCGAGTATGTGACCCTGGGATGGAGATTTCCCGGCATGAAAGAGCAGGACTGTGAATACGCCCAGATCATCGGCAACCTGCTTCACAACGGCAAGGCTGGTTTCTTCGACACCAACATCAACCTCCAGCAAAAGGCTCTTGCCACCGCCACCTACACCGATGAGATGAGCGACTACACTTCCCTTCTCGCCCTTGGCTACCCTAAGGAAGGCCAGTCTCTCGACGAGGTCAAGACCCTTATGCTCAAAGAGGTGGCAAAGCTTCTTAGGGGTGAGTTCAACGACCAAATGCTTCAGTCCATCATCAACAACATGAAACGCTCCAAGATGAGGATGCTGGAATCCAACCGTGAAAGCGCCCTCAAGATGGCAGAGACCTTCATCTATGAGAAAGGGTGGAATGACGAGGTGAGCCGCCTTGAAAGAATCAGCAAAATCAAGCGCAGGGATGTGATTGACTTTGCCCGCAAGTATCTCTCCGACCACAATTACGTCTGTGTTTACAAGCACCAGGGAACGGACCCCGACGAGAAGAAAATCGACAAGCCCGCGATTTCTCCAATAGAGATGAACCGCGACAAGCAGACTGCTTTTGTCGATTCTATCCTCAGAAAGCCCACCGAGCCCATCCTTCCTGAATATGTCGATTTCGAGAACGACGTGAAGACTTACCGTCTCAAGCACGGCAACTCCCTGTTATACCGCAAAAACGACAAAAACGGGCTGTTCAACCTGACTTATATAATAGAGACGGGCAGCAAGGCCGACAAATACCTGCCTTATGCCGCCAACTATTTCCAATATTTAGGAACAAAGAAGCTCAGCAGCGACAAGTTGCAGCTTCAGCTCTACGGTCTGGCATGCGACATAAATATCTCTGTAAACCAGGACCAGACC
Organism: Bacteroidaceae bacterium; assembly: GCA_045603885.1. Classification (GTDB taxonomy): domain Bacteria; phylum Bacteroidota; class Bacteroidia; order Bacteroidales; family Bacteroidaceae; genus UBA3839. The sequence continues at coordinate 19,759 of JAZUMZ010000145.1, forward strand.
TATATACGTCTTAGCGGTCTGGCAGAGAACCAGCTTCAAGCTATGAGACTTTTAGAAGACTGGATAAAAAACGTGAAGGTTGACCAGAGTGTTTACGACTCCTATATCCAGGACGTGCTGAAACTTCGTGAAGACAACAAGTCCGACCAGTCATCCTGCTACGAGCGCCTTTATGCCTACTGTGTCTATGGTCCTGAGAACGATTACACAAACATACCGTCTGCCGCCGAGCTCAAAAGCACAAAGCCAGAGCTTATGCTCGACAAGATCAAGCATTTGTCGGACTACAAGCAGATTATATTGTATTACGGTCCTTCCACCATGCGCGAGATTACAGACGCCATAGAGGACATCCACAAAACCTCCAAGAACCCCATTCCTCCAAGATCCGACAACCACTATCTGAAGCAGCAGGTAACTGAGAACGAGGTGTTTGTCGCCAATTACGACTCAAAGGCTATAAACATGTCCATGTATTCCAACAACGGTCAGGTTTACGACCTCTCTCTCGTTCCCAAGATCAGCCTTTTCAACGAGTATTTCGGTGGAGGCATGAACACGATTGTGTTCCAGGAGCTCAGGGAGAGCCGCGGTCTCGCCTATCAGGCAAGTGCCCGATATGAGGCTGCGACAAGGAAAGGCGAGACCAATGCCTTCAGGACTTATATAATCTCGCAAAACGACAAGATGGGCGAATGTATCGACGTTTTCAACGACATCATCGAGCACATGCCCCTTTCCGAGAATTCCTTCTCCCTGTCGAAGAAAAACCTCAAGAAAACCATCGAGTCTGAGCGATATGTCGGGGCATCCCTTCTCTATTATGTGTTTAACATGAAAAAGTTGGGAATCAACCATGACATCAACGAGGATATCTACCGCGACGCAAGCAAGCTGACTCTGAAAGGTCTCGAGAAATTTGCCAACGAGAACGTTACAGGAAGAAAATACCGGTATATCATTCTCGGCAACATTGAGGATCTTGACATGGAGAAGCTCAACTCCATAGGCAAGGTAAACATATTGAGCCTCGAACAGATATTCGGTTATTAATGGTTGAGATTCAAGACACACTGGTCAGCTTCGACTTGTTCACCGAACAGTTCTGCTGTGACCTCCACACCTGTGGCGGCGCCTGCTGCGTTGAGGGCGACGCAGGCGCTCCCCTGTCCATGGAAGAAGTTTCCGACTTGGAAGATGCCGCAGAGCTGCTGAAAGAAGAGTTGACTCCCGAGGCACGTGAGGTCATCGCCCGAAACGGTGTGGCATATATCGACAAGGATGGTCAGCTGGTTTCCTCCATCGTCGGTGGCAAAGATTGTGTTTTTGCCGTCAGGTCTTCAGACGGTACGACCCTCTGCGCCATCGACCGTGCTTGGCGTGAGGGCCGCTTGAAAATCCGCAAGCCGCTGTCCTGCGACCTCTATCCCGTGAGGCTCAGCCGTGTGGGCGGAATGACCGCTCTCAACTACCACCGGTGGAGCATCTGCTCCGGTGCCTGCAAGCTTGGCAAGGAGAAGGGTTTCCCTGTCTATAAGTTTCTTAAGGAACCTCTTATACGTGCCTTTGGAAAAGAATGGTGGGACGAATGCGACCTGGTTTGCGGTGAGTTGGAGAAACAGGGCTATCTCAGCCGAAAATAAACCTGATGTGCATCCACAATGTGGTCATCAGCCCGTAATACTTGCGCATGATAGCGAATCTCTCACGTAGTGAGGCCTTATGGTTACGGGTTGTCATTCCCTCTTCGAGATAGTCGGTTAAAATCTCATGTGTGTTAACAAGCGGAAGATTTATCTCTTCCGCTTTTTTCATGATTTTCACGCACCAGTCAAAATCGGCGGAAAAGCGGTATTTCAGGTCGTATGGCTCACATATGTCCCTCCGTGCATAGAACGACTGGTGGCACACCAGCATTCCATATCTGAACGAGCGCCAGGAAAGCTGTTCTGGTATCCTTTTCTTTCGGTGATAAAGAAACGTTCCGTCATTATCAACGATGTCGGTCTCACCAAAAATACATCCGGCATCCACCTTTGATGCGATACTACATATATTATATAACGTGTCTTGCTTGTGTAGTTTGTCGCCTGCATTCAAGAAGCACACATATTTTCCCTTTGCCAGTCTCAGCCCTTTGTTCATGGCATCATACAGTCCCTTGTCCCTCTCGCTGACAGCATTGACCGGAATAGATGGATTTGATTGCCTGTATCGCTCCACCATCTCCCATGTTCCGTCGGTAGAGCCACCGTCGATGATGACATGCTCAAAATCACACGCTTTCTGGGCTGCCACACTTTTGAGCGTGCGCTCCAGCGTTTCAGCGGCATTGAAAGTAACCGTCACAATGCTGACCAAGACCTCACCTTCTTTATTCATATCAAGTACTTACTCTCCGTATATTTCAGAATATTTTCGTACCACCCGGCTCTCTGAATATTCACGTTCCACTTTCTCTCTCGCATGTTTTCCAAGTGTCTCCAGATTATCACCCTCCAAAATCCATGCAATGCCAGTTGCAAAATCCTGCGAGTTTTTGTATTCCGCCACATACCCTGTTTGCTTGTGCTCTATCATCTCAGGAATACCTCCGACCCTGAATCCCACGCATGGTAGTCCACACGCCATCGCCTCCATAATGGTGTTTGGCAGGTTGTCTTGCAACGACGGTGTGACGTAAATGTCCACTGCATTGTACAAGTCCGCCATCGATTGCTCATCGTGAACATAGTCAACCGACACTACCTCAAGAGGCAGCAGTTCCTTAACTCTGTCGGAGTCGGTGCCTGCAACCACCACAGTAATTCGTGACGCAAGCTCAGGATTCTCTCTTTTAATATACTCTGATGCCTCAACCATGTAAGTGAATCCCTTGCGCTCGTCAGTAATTCTCTGCGATCCGAACAACAAGTAAATTCTGTCGTCATGAAGTCCGAACTTGATCCTTGATTTCTTCTTGTCATTTGGTGCGAACAAATCAGTGTTGATTGCATTAGGAATGTGAACCGGGAAATTCTCCCTTGTAATCGCCGCCTTCGCCGCCTCACCTGTAATCCACTCGCTGCATCCCACGAACCTTACATCCTTAAACAGCCCCTTCTTCTTATTGAAACTTCTTTTCACCAGATCCCGCCCGAGAAATCTCTTATGTGCCAGAGGACAATTCTGACATAAGGACTGGAATTTGTCACACTCTCCCGCATAATGGCATCCTCCTGTGAAATACCACATATCGTGCATAGTGACAACCACTTTCTTTCCGCTGTTTACGATTTTTTTCAGTCCCTTGACGGATATAAAACCTTGATTGACCCAATGCAGGTGTATGACATCAGCCCTTTGGAACTCATCGGTCTTTGTTATGTCAGTGCCTGCACATCCAAAATCCATCTGCCACATCTGAGCGCGGTTTCTCCCAGTTGCAAAAAATGCCAGGAGGCGTTCCCATAGGAATCTGACAGCCATCATGACTTTAGTTCCCGTTGCGGACACCGAAATATCTGGTGTCTGCTTGTCCCGCACGAGCATAGATGCCTGATATCCGTGCTTTTTCAGAGCGTTCATCAAACGGTTTGCTGCAATTGCCGCTCCCCCGGTTCTCTCCGATGTGTTAATAATCAAGATTCTCTTCATCCTATCATCATATTTTTGTGCAAAGTTACAAAAAAAAAGAAAGCAATACAAAATAAGAGTTCAGTTTTATAAATATTGGAGACAGCAAACACCAAGTGAGCAAATTGGTTTTTTTATCCATCATATTAACATTTATCACAACTCACATGATAAAAACTACTTCATTAACTAAAATAAAAGTTGTTTTTTACCATAT
>JAZUMZ010000146.1:0-6556 GCA_045603885.1 Bacteroidaceae bacterium
TTTCCAGGAAGCCGGAAGAGCTGGCCGCGACGGTTTGCGCTCATACGCCGTCTTACTGTACAACCCCCAAGACCGTGGAAAGCTCCAACGACGGATTGCGGAGAAATACCCTCCGCTTGAATATATCCGTGAGACCTACGATAACATGTGCTATTTCAAGGAGGTTGGCATAGGTGAGGCCCGGAACCGTACTTTTCAATTCAGCATGGAGAATTTCTGCAAGGCATTTCACCAATTCTCCGTTCAGACAGAAAGCGCGCTTCACCTGCTGACCAATTCCGGTTATATTGACTACTGTCCGGATCCCGAATTGAGATCCCGCGCACGTTTTATTCTGAGAAAAGAGGATCTGTACCGCCTCCACGAAGGCAACTCGGTGCGTGAGCGTATCATGGACTGCCTGATGAGAACCTACAGCGGCATCTTCGCCGACTACGTCTTTATAGACGAGCTTCAGATGTCACATATTACCGGAATCGACGTTGAGACAATCTACAAAGAATTGAAGATTCTCTCTCAATATCACATAATAGACTTCATACCACGCAGCAACCAACCCACCATAACATTTCTCCAGGCACGCGTAGAAGGTAAAGACTTGTATATTCCCGACAGCGTGTATTCCGACCGCAAGGAAGATTACTCCACCCGAATAGAGGAGATGCTATCATACGCAGAGAACAAAGACATATGCCGCAGCCGTTCGCTCTTAGAGTATTTCGGACAACAAAACGCTTCAGACTGTGGCAGATGTGATGTCTGTCTCAGCAAAAGACACATAGCAAGACCCCCGACAACCAATTTAAAGGCTCAGGTCGCTCATTTTCTCAGCGACGGCGAGTGGCATCCTATCACAAGTCTCAACTCACTCTCCTCCAACCGTTCCCGATTAGATGACCTATTAAGCGAAATGGTTGACTCAGAAGAGATTGAGATTGACATTGACAAAATCAAGCTTTCATCAAAAAACAAATAAGACAAACGATATGGGATTTTTCAAAAATTTATTCAGCGGCAAAGAGCCGAGTGAGAAAGAACGAGAAGAGAAACAGCAGGCCAACAATTTTGACGTACTGAAATACGATGGTATTCAGGCACTTAGCATAGGTCGCAGCGACTATGCCATCGCATGTCTTACCCACGCCCTTGGCATACAGGAAGACCGCGAGGCCCACATAGCGCTGGTCAATGCCTACATGCGCAAAGGAGAGCTGGAAAACGCCGTTGACGAGCTGAGCGAACTGTGCGAGCTTTATCCCGACGAACCCAGTTTTGCTGTAAACCTTGCAGAAGGCCTATATCAGCTCGAGCGTTATGACGACATGGAAGACGCATGCAAAAACGCCTTAAAGATTGACGATACTCTTGCAGCCCCTTATTATCTCTTAGCCAAAAAAGAACTTGCGTTAGACAACTTATCCGGGGCAGAGGCAAATGTCACTAAAGCCATAGACAACAACAAAGAGGCCTATGAAGCATATAATCTGCGTGCAGAGATCCGCCTGAAAGACGGTAGAGCCGAAGAAGGCCTTACAGACATTGAGCGTCTTGCCGCCAATATAGACTTGAGTGACGAAGATCTTCTTCTAAAAGGAAAGATCTTAGAGGCCATGAACCGTGACGACGAAGCCTTAGAGTGCTACGAATCCGTGATAGCCACCAATCCGTTTATCCAGGAGGCTTACTCACATTGTGCTCATATCCTTCTTCAGAAAGGCGAGTCTGACAAAGCCTCCGAAATGATAAACGACGCCATTGAGCAAAACGGCGAAAACAGTACACTCATTTATCTCCGCTCAGAAATAAAAGCCATACATGGCGACGAAAAGGGCAGCCAAGAAGATAAGGACCTCGCCTCCAAACTACTTGCAGAAGAAAAGGATTCCGCTGACAAAGACGTTGATATAGAGCGTGAGACACAAGAGCGCTATTCGTCAATCAATCCATTTCAATAGCGGAAAAATTTACCGACTAGCAAACATTGTTTCTCAGGCATTACCTCTCTCGTCGAGATAAGAGTCTTTGAATCCGAGGAAATAGAGGACTCCATCAATACCGATTGTGTTGATAGACTGTTGAGCGTTGGCAACGACTCTCGGCTTTGCATGGAATGCAATTCCCAATCCCGACTGTGATAGCATCGGCAGGTCGTTTGCTCCGTCTCCTACTGCGATGGTCTGACGTATGTCCACCTTCTCCACCTGTGCGATCAGCTTCAGCAACTCAGCCTTACGTTTACCATCAACAATCTCACCGACATATTTGCCAGTCAACTTTCCGTTTTCATCTATTTCCAGTTCGTTGGCATACACATAATCAATGCCATACCGGTCTTGGAGATATTTCCCGAAGTATGTGAATCCACCAGAGAGAATAGCAATCTTGTAACCGTACCGTTTTAGCACATACATGAGCCTCTCAACACCCTCTGTGATTGGAAGGTTTTCTGCAATGTCCCTCATCACGCTGACATCCAAGCCTTTTAAGAGAGCCACACGCTCAGTGAAGCTTTCCTTAAAATCAATCTCTCCCCTCATTGCACTCTCTGTGATAGCTTTCACTTTGTCCCCAACTCCGGCTCTCATTGCCAGCTCGTCAATCACCTCTGTCTGAATGAGTGTGGAATCCATATCAAAACAAATAAGCCTTCTCATACGCCGGAACATATCGTCAAGTTGCAGTGAGAAGTCCATCCCCATTTCAGAAGACAATTTCATCAACTCTGCCTGCATCTGCAACCGGTCATTCGGCGTGCCGCGGAGGGAGAACTCAATGCATTTGCGAGTGTGGTTTCTCTCCGGATGTCTGATAGACTGTCTTCCTGTGAGACGTCTAATGGCATCAATATTAAGTCCCTGCTCAACAATAACTTTTGTAGCCGCCTCAATTTGAGCAGCCGACAAATGCCTTCCCAGCAAAGTCAGTATATACCTGTTTTTCCCCTGCCTGTTCACCCAATTCTCGTACTCATCGTCTGTAACAGGTGAGAACCCGATATTCACACCCAGTTCGGTCGCCTTAAACAAAAGCTCTTTCATAACCTGTCCGGAATGGTTTTCCTCCATCCTGATAAGAATACCCAACGACAATGTACTGTGAATGTCGGCTTGACCGATGTCAAGAATGTGTGCATTGTATTTTGCCAATATAGACATGACCGAAGCGGTAAGTCCCGGGCGGTCCTGTCCTGTGATTCGTACGAGAATTTGTTCTTTCATGTTTTATTTTTTTTAAGTTGGTAGCCGGACAAAATGTCCAGCCTACATATAGCAAAAGACTGTGGGGGTAGAAGAGTAGTCAACGACTTTAAACAGGCAAAAGCGGTCAAAGCATTTTAAAGGCTTGCTTAATAACAATCTCCACAGTTGCTGACGGATTATCTTTGAGAATCGCCTTCACAGTCTTTGCCACAGGCGCTGGTGAGTATCCAAGAGCCTTGAGTGCATCAGTGGCATCCTCATATACTTGCTGATTAGCCGCAGAGACAGTCACATCTCCAGTATCAGCCGATTGTGGTGTGATTCCCAGTGTTGTCACCTTGTCTTTCAGCTCCACAATAATGCGTTGGGATGTTTTTGTCCCGAGTCCCTTGACAGTCTTCAAGACCTTGTCGTCGCTTTTGACAATAACATCACACAATTCGGCAGGTGTGAATGCAGACAGAATAGTTCTTGCTGTATTGCCCCCCACTCCGCTGACACCAATCAACTGTAAGAAAAGTGCCCTCTCATCAAGATTAGCAAATCCAAAGAGCGTCCACGCATCCTCTCTTATAGCCTCATATACATAAAGCCTCACATTCTCCTTACCCTGAATCGCAGTGAATGTATTCAGAGAGATATTCAGCAGATACCCAACACCGTGACATTCGACCGTAGCCAACGCCGGAGTCAAGCTATCCAATTTCCCAGAAAGATATTCAATCATGACCGTTACTATTTTCAATTGTCAAATGACAAATTATTTTTTGATAAAAAAGGCATCTTTATAAACATACTATTTGTTACGCTCCATCTTAAGATTGTCGGTTGTAAAGTCAACCACAGCAAGACGGTGGGTTACAAAAATCACAGTAGCATTTTTATAATGCTCCTTTATATTCATAAGAAGTTTTCGCTCAGTATCGACATCCAGCGCCGAAGTGGCCTCATCCAGCAGCAGTACTCTTGACGGTCTCACCACCGCCCTTGCTATCGCGATTCGCTGAGCTTGTCCCTCGGACAGTCCACCTCCTCCCTCTCCGCAAACGGTATTCAGTCCGTCGGGTAAAGAATACACGAAATCTGCCATTGCAATATGCAAAGCCTCTCTCATCATCTCTGTTGTCGCCTCAGGATTTCCAAAGAGCAGATTCTCGCGTATGGTTCCACTAAAAAGTGAGTTTCCCTGTGGTACATATGAGAAATTGCATCTTGTTGAGACATCCACCTCGTGCATTTCATCTCCGGAATATAAAATTGTTTTCCCTTTATCGGGCTTAACAAGAGCAAGCATAGAGCGAATAAGAGTTGTCTTTCCCGCCCCAGTCTCTCCGAGAATCGCAGTAAACGATCCCGGTTTAAAGTCGTATGAGAAATTCTTGAGTACTTCTCTTCCTTTTTTAGTATATCTATATGAGACATTCTCAAACCTCACACCCACCAATCCCTCGAGATGTATTTTTTCTTTTTCCTTCTCCAAAGGGAGCTCCTCCAGCTCAATGAGCCTCTCGGCTGATGTCAGACTATTCACAAATGTAGGCAAGAGCCTTGCGAAATCGAGCAAAGGCCGTTGGATTCTTCCAATAAGTTGAGTAAACGCCATGAGCACTCCCACAGTCACTCCCGGCTCTTTGTTATATAACTGAAAAAGTCCGTAAATCAACGCCGCAAGATATCCTCCTGCAAATCCTATGTTAACCAAAGATTTTGACAGTATTGAAAAACGTGCCCTTTGTTTGATTTGCCATCTCAGAGCCTCCTGTCTTCGTTCCAGCTTTGCCACCTGATTGTCGGACTGCTCCATCACCTTTACCACCATTTTATTTTGCACGCTCTCTTGAATAATGGCTTGCAATGCAGAATTACTGTCCTTAATTTTCCTGACAATTCTCCTCATTCGGGAAAAATACACTTTACTAAGCAAAATCAGTACCGGTGTGGCTACTACGAGGATAATGGCCATAGCCTTATCCATAATGTACAAATAAATAAAAGAGGCGATAAATTGAACAGAAATAATCACAGCAAACGGCATGACCTCTGTCAGCAGCGCCACAATGTCAGCCACATCTCCGAAGAGACGGTTAAGAATATCTCCACTGTGCATTTTTCCCACCCCTTTCCATTCACCATGCAGCAGTCTCGCAAAAAACATCTGCTGCATTATGTTTTGGGATTTCACTCCAAGGACGGCACTCACCCAAGTCTTAATAATATTAAGCAATAGCTCCGCAACAAGAACACCTCCAAACGCCACCGCCAATATGACAAGATTTCCCTCTCCTTTCGTAGCCGAATCTGTAAGTTGCTTGAGCAACTCTACCCCAAGCAATCCGATAGCCACCTGCAATAGCCCCACAACAGTGTTCACGATTGCCTGTGTTCTACATCCCTTATGATGTTTCCACAACCATCCAAGCAATGTGCGTATTGAATATTTAGTCTTGTTGAATCTCATGTCGTCATCCCCTGTTGTCTGTACCCCACATCATCTTCCTTCTCAGTGTAGTATAGAAGCTTTGGTTTTTCTTAGTAACCACATTAACAGAATAAGGAGCCTTTTTAATTGTAATCAAGATGTTGTCTGGGTAGCTTCTGCTTCGTCCATCCACCGCCACAAGGAAGTTTCCCGACCTGCTTTGCACCCTGAGTTCCACCTCAGATGTGTCGCATACAACCAATGGCCTCATATTCAAAGAATGTGGAGCCACTGGTGTCAGAGTAATAATATTTCCTTGCGGTACCACAATCGGACCGCCAACGCTTAAAGAATATGCGGTTGAGCCTGTAGGTGTTCCTACAATCAATCCGTCGGCCTGATATGTCGTAAGATATTCTCCGTCAATATTAGTGTGTATGCTTATCATTGAGGATATATCATGTTTAAGCAAAGCAACCTCGTTCAGAGCAAATGGCATTGGTCCGAGATCCATATCCTTTGATGACACCTGGATTACAGAATGTTTCTCAATATTATAGTTTCCTGTATTTAAATCCCTTATAGTCTCCTCAATCTTCTCAGGAGAGAATGATGCGAGGAATCCCAATCTTCCTGTATTGAATCCCACAATCGGAATACTTTTGTCACCTACCTGCGACGCAACATTGAGAAAAGTGCCGTCTCCACCCATACAGACTACAAAGTCTGCATTGAAATTATCATCCTCAATAATCTCGCAATCAGGCACAGCAATCTGCAGGTTGTTCACAAGGAACTCGTAAAAATTCTTCTGTATCGCCAACTGTGCATCGCTTCCATCCACGATGGCGAGAAACTTCTGTACCGCCACAGCTTTTTTCTCTTGATACAAGTTACCGAAAAGTGCAAATTTCTTATTTATCTTTTCATTCATAAT
>JAZUMZ010000147.1:0-5326 GCA_045603885.1 Bacteroidaceae bacterium
GTGGCGGTCGATGTCCTCATGCTTATAGACCATATAGGGCTGACCGCCAAAGCCCATCTTCTCTAGATACTCACGGGCGATGTTCTCCATGTCCGTGTCCGTCAGCTTGTCGTCGGGATGCGGATTGAGGGAGATATGCACCACAGGCTTCTCCGCACGGCATCGGTCGGGCATGAACCGCATAAAATCCTCCATAGCCCTGCGGATATTCACCTTGCCCGTACCGTCGTCGAAGATGCGGTTGGTGGCAAGGAGCTTACCCTCGTCCTTGTTAATCTTCTCGCCGTTGTAGGCCAGTGCGCCAAACAGCGAGTTACCGAAACTTATCTTTGCGACCATTTCTGCTGATACTCATTTGTAAGTTCCACAATCTTCGATGCAATCTCCACGAGTTGCTGCATGTACTTCTCCAGTTTGTAGGTCAGAGCCATTGCCCTGCGTTCGGAAAAGTGGCTTTTCAGTTCCTTCAAAGTCTGGTTGTAGTTGTTGCCTACCATGCGGAACTGCGCGTGAAAGTCGCTCAGTTTCGTGTAGTATTCGTGCAGCCCCTTGTCGAATGTGACTACATGGAATGTCTCACCGAAGAACTGCGCCTTGATGAAAACAGACGGATGTGCCATTCCTGAACGCTCGAACATGTGCAGGAACCGCTCATGCTCCTTGCTGTTGAACCTTACATAATAGCGGTAAACCGCTGGATCAGTCTTGGGATTTCTCCCACCTTTATTCTGTTTCTTGTTCATTTCTTAATCTGTTTTGTTTGACAATATGGTTATCACTCACTGCTTGCATGAACTATGTGCGCCTACGGCAGTATCAACGGGCAGTCCGACTTCGGAGGACAGCCCCAGCCCTCGGCAGAGCAAGGGGTTTTGAGCGGCTAACGTAGTTCTGAGCGGCTCAAAACATACCTTGCTATGTTCTTGAGAACATTAAAATCCGCTTGTTAAAACGGACGTGCTCTGACAGGTCTTAAAGACAGGTCAGATGGATTGCTCCCTATACCGTATGATGCGGTTGGATTAGTTCTTTCTACCGACATCGGCGGTTGGACTTCTCTCTGTTCTGTGAAAAGAAAAAGACCGTTTCCGCCTTGCGTGAGAGGTAGGAACCTTCCCGACAGGAAGCAGGATGGACTTGTCAGGTGTCGCTCACCTGCGTATCACGTCTGAATCCGGCTGCAAAATTACGGTGATTTTACGGGCTGCGGAATAGGCACGAACCGCCACTTGCAGCCAGTTCACCGCCACTTACAGCCAACTGAGGCAACAGCCATTGAATCATGGAAAAAACAATGTTCCTTTGCATCGACAAATCGAGTCATTAACACTTTAACAATGCGAGTATGAACACATTCAGAACATCAACAAACCGAATACGCGATGCACCGAAACATCAGTGTGTCGGTGCTTTGAGTAACCCATGCAATCATGAATGCATTAACTCATGAACACATCAACACACTAAGGACAGGATTATTGAAACAGTCGAATGTTGGATGCACTGAGATGTCAGAACGGTAAGACATTAACAACTCACTGCTTCGAAGAACCGAAATACCGACAACTCAGGTCATCAGGACATCGACATACCAGATAAACCCATATCCAGATATTGGAAGTATCAACAATTAAAAGAATCAAGATAATGAACAAAGAAACAAGCAAAGAACCAGGAAATGAAATCTTCGTTGCCATCTCATCCCAAAAAGGAGGCATCGGGAAATCCACTATTACGACCCTGCTGTCGAACTACCTCCACAATGTAGCAGGCTACAACGTGGGCGTGCTTGACTGTGACCATCCACAGCACAGCATCTACTTGGAGCGAGTACGCGAGTTGGAACTGATAGAGCATGACGAGGAACTGAAAGCCCAGGCGTGTGACGTGTTCCGCAAGACAGGCAAGAAAGCCTTTGTGATTACAGACACCAATCCCGTTGATGCACTCGACCAGGCAGAGGTCATGACTGAGGACGAGGACTTGGACATCGTTTTCTTCGACCTGCCCGGCACCATCAACTCCAACGGAGTGCTGAAGACACTCTCACAGATGGATTATATCTTCGTGCCGATAAGTGCAGACCCCTTCGTCATTGACAGTGCCCTGCAATTCGTGGAACTGTTCCGTGACAAGCTGATGACTACAGGCAAGGCAAGGACAAAGGATATTGTCCTGTTCTGGACAATGACCGACAGGCGCGAGCGGACAGAAATCTATGACATGTATGACAAGGTGATCCCAGAAATGGGCTTCCGCATCCTGAACACCCGACTGCCAAACAGCGTACGCTTCCGCCGTGAACTGACGGACAGCCAAAAGGCAGTATTCCGTTCCACTCTCTTCCCTCCTGATATGGCCCTTCTGAAAGGCAGCAATATCAAGGAACTGGCAGAAGAGTTCTTAGCAACCATTAACCAGTAGAGACAATGGGAAAGAGAACTGCCAGTAATGTGGACGAGGAATTTCTCATCAACAGCGTCCACATGAGAACCAAGGGAGGTGTGCCATTTCAGCGACAGGCACCAGTTGAGGAAGACAAGGAGCAGAGTGTGCAAGAAACCCCTGCCGATGCAGGGAATGCTCTTGCCTCACAAGACCAAGATGCCCTGTCAGAGACACAGACACCATCCACGTCATCACGCAATAAAAGAGAACCGTCACCGAGACGTTCTTCGACGAGCGGCTGTGACTATGACCAGTTCTTCCTCGTGCGTAATGAGATAAGATTTCGCAAGGCTGCCTATCTGAGTGTTGCCAATCATGATGCCATCAGCCGGATTGTGAAGGAACTTGGAAACGGGCAGCTCTCCGTCGGTGGCTATCTTGACCTGATTGTGACGGCACATCTGGAACAATACCGTGACAGGATCAATGCCCTCTACCGTGCGAAGAAAACCACCGATGAACTGATATGAACTTTTATCGCAACCAAAGAGACATATGGTAATGAATACAATTTTAATAATCCTGCTGGTATGGCTGATTGTCTTCCTGCATCTTGTATGGTTCGACATCAAGCCTTCGGACTTGATAAGGAACATTGGAAGAAAGCACCAAAAGACCATGCAGGAGAAGCAAAGCGTACCACAGGTAAAAGAGAGTGATTTCATGGGCAAAAGCCTTGTCAGGGCAAACGCAACTAAGCCAGTTGCAGCCAATTCACAGCCAGTTGCCGCCATTTCGGAAGAAGGTGAAGAGGTGGACGAGAAAGACGTTACTTTTGCACCGCCAAAGCATGACAGCGGACTCAGGCAGATGACACCAGAGGAAGAAGAAGAGGCTTTCAAGAGCTTTAGGTATTCCAAGGAAGAAGATGCTGAAGAGACATCAGCCGAAAACTATGCAGAGGGTTATACCTACGAGGACATGGTTGAGGCAATGAAAGTGGCGAAGAAACCCGAAGCCACAAAGTCTGAGGAAGCCAAGGCTGGCAAGGTGCTCGATTATCTTGATGGAACGGAACTTCTCAATATGCTTGAAAAGAATCAGGCAGATTTCTCAAAACGGGTACGCTCCATCATAGAGAAGTACAAGAGCCAAGACGGGGGCAATACGGCAAGTGGAGAAGAAACTCCTGATAACGGCAGAAAGCCCTTTAAGTTACCAGAGAATCCCACGGAGTTCAATATCCGTGACTTCGTATAACAATTATTAAACAACAATTAAAAATTAAATTCATTATGACAAAGAACAACAAGATTCAGATTAAGAATCAGGAGAGTGCAACAACAGAGTACAAGAACCAGTTCCTCACGGAGCGTCCAGCCCAGAGAAAGGTCGCTGTCTATATCGACAAAAACCTTTTCGACAAGATGAAGGCTGTAGTCGGGACTGCTGAAGATGCTGGTCTTACCAAAGGAAGTTTCGTGTCTTCGGTCCTTGAAGACCATCTATCGGAATATAGTGATGTCATTACGACCATCTTCAAGGAGCATCAGGAGAAAGTCCTATCTGTATTTGAAGACTAATTCCAAAGAATCATCAACCATTAAACATTAACCCGCCTCGGGCGGCAACGTCCGGGGCATTAACAACAAAACTTATTTTTATGACAAAGAACAACAAGAGAATCGGAATGATCGCAGCACTCGTAGTTGCTGCAAGTGTGAACGCAATGGCCCAGGGCAACGGACTGGCAGGCATCAACGAAGCCACGTCAATGGTCAGTTCCTACTTTGAGCCCGCCACGAAATTGGTGTATGCCATCGGCGCCGTCGTGGGACTTATCGGCGGTGTGAAGGTGTACGGCAAGTTCTCCAGTGGTGACCCTGACACCTCGAAGACCGCTGCAAGCTGGTTTGGTGCCTGCATCTTCCTCATCGTGGCTGCAACCATCCTCCGCTCCTTCTTCCTCTAACCCTATACGCATATAATAATAAGGTATAGGAGGAAAAGGAAGATGGCTGAGTACAACATCAACAAGGGTATAGGCCAGTCGGTTGAGTTCAAGGGACTCAAAGCGCAGTACCTGTTTATCTTCGCAGGTGGGCTGCTCGCCATCTTCGTCCTGTTCGTCATCCTCTTCCTTGCTGGCATCAGCCAGTGGGTGTGCATCGGTACGGGTGTAGTGTCTGCCTCGCTGCTTGTGTGGCAGACCTTCGCCCTCAACCGACGCTTCGGGGAGTACGGACTGATGAAGCTGATGGCAAAGAGAAGCAGGCCCCGTTTCCTCATCAACCGCAAAAAGCCATACCAGACCATTAAGAACAAGTTAAACCAAAGAGTGAATGAGAAATATCCTGAAAGCAACGACCGTTGAGAACAAACTGCCCCTGCTGGCTGTGGAGAACGGCTGCATCGTCTCCAAGGATGCGGATATCACCGTCTGCTATGAGGTGACGCTGCCCGAACTCTACACCGTGACCTCTGCCGAGTACGAGGCCATTCACGGCTGCTGGTGCAAGGCTATCAAGGTGCTGCCCGATTACAGCATCCTGCACAAGCAGGACTGGTTTGTCCGTGAAAGGTATGAGCCGGAACTGAACAAGGACGGCATGAGCTTTCTCTCCCGCAGTTTTGAACGGCACTTCAACGAGCGTCCCTTCCTGAACCATTCGTGCTACCTCTACCTGACGAAGACCACGAAGGAGCGTAACCGTATGCAGAGCAACTTTTCAACTCTCTGCCGTGGGCATATCATCCCCAGGGAGGTGAACCGTGAAACGGCTGCACGCTATCTGGAGGCTGTGGATCAGTTTGAGCATATCATGAACGACTCCGGCTTTGTCAAGCTCCGCAGACTGTCGGATGCGGAAATCGTCGGCACTAAAGAGAAGGCAGGCATCATAGAACGCTACCTATCCCTGCAGCCAAGTCGGATCGT
>JAZUMZ010000148.1:0-6463 GCA_045603885.1 Bacteroidaceae bacterium
TGACGCATCAAGCTCGGCACAGAGAGCAACGGCGGCTACCGCGACATCACCATAAGCAACTGCACCTGCATGTACTCCAGCGGACTGGCCTTCGAGGAGGTTGACCAAGGACGCATGGAGAACATAACGGTCACGAACATAGCCATGAACCATGTCCACCACTACCTTATCTACATCACCACCGGCTGCCGCAACCGCGGTCCGAAGGAGGTGACGGAGCCGAGCTACGGAGGAAATATCCAGATTTCCAACGTGGTGGCACAGGATGTAGACAGCCTTGCGTCAATCATCATCACCGGCATGGAAGGCTCGCCGCTTGAGAACATCTACCTGAGCAACATAAGGATTCAGACCCGCGGGGGTTGCACAGCAAGCCAGATGCGCTGGGACTACCGCGAGCAAGGTACCAACTATCCCGAGCCCAAATTCGCCGGCAGCACCCCCGCCTGCGGAATTTTCGCGCGCCACGTGCGCAACCTGGTTGCCGACAACATCACGCTAACCACCCTTCGTCCCGAAGGCCGTCCGTTCGCCGTGCTCGACGATGTGGTGGGTGCCCGCCTCTCAAATCTTTATTTTCCTGGCAAAGGCTCCGATAACGCTTATAAGACACGTAATTGCGCTGATATTGATATAAAATAGCGCAAAAAGTACGTTTTTTTACTATTTTTTTGCAAATCCGCAAATAATTAATTATATTTGCACGATTTATGCATGTTGTATAGTTGTTTAACAACAGATTAATAACTAAATTCTAAGGATTAAAAACTATATAATCATTAACTAATTAAAACCATTATGAAAAAACTGCTACTTTCATTATGCGCGTTGTTTGCAGTTGCAAGCATGAACGCACAGTACGCCGCAGGTGACTATATCTACACCGCTACGGCAAAGTACAAGGTGCAGTCTGTTCTGGATGTCGCACAGCCGGGACCAGACTGGAACCATTACTCAAGTGAGATTTTCTCACCTTACACAGCAGAGACCGAGGATGACTTCGACGGAATCCAGAGTGTGCGCAGCGACGAGGGAGATTATATCTCCTTGGCTGTTGACCTGGAGTTGAATGCCAACTACTTGGTAACAATGAAATTCAAGGCCACCGCTGACGGCACTACCTCTATCACCGACGGTGGTCTGAACCAGATTGACGCCTGGGTTGCTCCCAACGATCAGGGTGGAGTACGCGCTGGCATCGTCAACCTCGACTATCAGCAGGTAGCTTCTACAGCCACTTTGAAAGCCAACGAGTGGGTTGAGATTTCTTGGGCATTCGCAGACACACTTACCGCCAACGCTCAGCTTGAGGAAGGCGGCGGCAAGCTCAACCTTCTGTTCAGCCGTATCAGCAGCGAGAACGTAATCGCTGCAAACCTCCAGGTAATCAAGGTTACTGAGGTTTACGACACCCGTATCGCCGACAAGCAGTTTGAATATGCAGAAAAACTGCTTGCAGACCCTAACTTCAACACCGCGGCAGCTGCAGACGCCAAAGCCACTGTTGAGGATGACATCTATGGTTTGAAGGCCATGTATGACGTGAATCATGAGGCATACGATCCTGACGCCCAGGAACGTCCTTTCGACAATAAGGAGGAGGCAGAAGACCTTATGAAGGCTTTCTTTGAGGATTTGGCGCTCTATCTTGATGTTGAGTCATCAAATTTGAACGAGTATCTGAAGTATATTGACATCGTTTCCTTCCCCAGCTATGGACGTGGACGAATCACTAGTGCTCAAGGTTGTTTCACTACAACAGGAGGCAACTGGGGACACCTCTCGGGAACAGACTATCTGATGTCTGCAATCCAGACCGGATATGCTCACAGCGCAACTCTTACATTTGGCAATACAGACTTCCCTGCGGGAAAATATTTCGTAACTGCCGAGTTGAGAAACGCCAACACCACAAAGACATCATGGCCATGCGAGCCTGTTTACACACTCACAACAGAGGGATGTACCATTACCGTAGGTAACGACGTTACAACTCTTGATCCTATCTCTGGTGAGCAATATCAGAAGTTCTATGCTTTTGGTGAAGTAACTGAGGATGGAAAGTTCCAGGTTGATATTTACTGGCCTGGCGTATCCAGCGGTGGTGCCTTCATGGTACGCGCACTTGAGGTACGCGGTTTCGACAAGACTATTCCTGAAAAAATCGCACGTAAGCAGGCATGGGATCCGTTTATCACTCAGTGGAACGCCGCTGTTGAAGGACGTAAAAATCTTATAGCCATTGGCGAAGACAACAACTATCCTTGGGCAAACGACACTATCCAAGGTGCCCTCGACCGCTGGGATCCTTTCTACAACGGTATGATTGCAAAGGGTTGGATAGGCGAAGACAACAGCGACACTGGTGTTGCCACCAACGAGGAGTTGATTGACTGGACAAAGATTCAGGACTTCCCTGCCGACATCTACGGACCTGAGGGTTCTAATCCTCTTGAAGATTATGAGACTTACAAAGAGTATGCGTTGGTTCGTGGCTACCAGTATGCAAGAAACTATATCATAAACCAGAACAAGCCTATCCAGGACGCTCAGGCTAAGATAGCAGAGTGCTGGGCAGAGTATGGCGACGCAAGAAACTCTGAGGCAGACCACGAGACATTCGAGGCAATCATTAAGAGCGCTGAGCAGACTGTGGCTGACATCATCGCCAGCACCAACGACGAAAAGCAGGAGGCAGACTCTCAGACCCTCGCAGACCTCGTAACTACTCTTGAAGAGGCGAAGATTGCCTTCCAAGAGAGCGGTGTCCTTACTCCTTTCGTTGATATTGACTTCTCTGGCGGCTTCACACCAGTTTATGGCGACGAGGAAGATCCTGAAACCGTAACCGCATACGTTATTAACGGTAAGAGCGATACATACGACGGTAAGGGCACAATGCAGTTTGCAACTCTCGCAAACGTTCAGCCCGACCTCACTGTTGACGGTCAATACTGGCAGCTCGGATTCGGCGACGTGCTTCTTGACGTGCTCCACGTTGGTTCTTCTGAGGCATACGTTGAAATTCCCGCAGACCAGGTTGGTGACGATGAAATTCTCGAGATTGACTTCGATGCATGGTATGGAAACCTTAGTAAGGGCTTCTTCACTGTTGAGTTGCGCAATGCAGATAATGTACGCCTCGCCGGATTCAGCCTTGACAGATACAACAGTAATGTGGCATTCAACACCTTCAATAACGCAACAGGAGAGCCCAATGACCTTACTGCCTATGATAAAAACGGCGGTACAGGAATGAACATCCGTCAGTATGTAACTGGCCAGGGTTCAAGTTCTGTTGGAAACGCAGGCGTTTGTATCGACGACAACAAGTCCTCGTTCACCCTTATCTACGACTACAAGGCAAATGCCATGAAGGGTAAGGTTATAAACGCCAAGAACGGTACTTGCGACGGTGAATATATGCCTATGCTCTTCATCAATGACAATACTATCACCGACAACAAGGTTGCTAAGTTTGTCATCACATCTAATTACAACTCAGCAAACAGCGGAGCTCAGTCTCGTCGCTGCTGGTTCGACAACCTCAAGATGTTCAAGTACAAGTCTGTTGTTGACGGTCCTCTCTTCGAGCCTAAGTCAACTCCTGAGGATGTGAACGGCGACGATGCTGTAAACATCACCGATGTTGTGGATGTAATCAACTGCATTGCTTCTGGCCAGTACGACAAGAAATATGACGTTGACGGCAACGGCAGCGTAAATATCACTGACGTTGTGAAGATCATCAACAAGATTGCCGGTATCGAGCAATAAGAAAATAAAAATTATAGAAAAAATAGTGGGCTTTCCCGCCCACTATTTTTTTTAAATTTATAGGAACTATAGTTCCTATTAAAAAAAACTATCCCAAAAGCCTTGGAAATTATGAGGAATCTTTTATTATTAATTCTATTGGCACTGCCCCTTTCGGGGTTTGCGCAGCGTGGAAAGCCGTCGCCGTTCGACACGCCGGTGGGACAGACCGAAAGTCTCGACCGCGGGTTTATACGCATCAACGCAAACTCCACCAAGCCGTTTCTGTCGTGGAGATACAAAAACACCGACGACGAGCACACATCGTTCCTTATTCTGATTGACGGAGCTGTGAAGAGCGACACCCTGCGCCACCAGACATCCTTCAGGCCTGGAGGAATGACCCTGGCGTCGAAAAAAATAGAGCTTGTGACCCTTCAGAACGGTGTACCGGTGGACACAGTGCAGCCCATGGTGTTCAACAACAGCACTCACCACACCCTGAAACTGGACCGGCCCGCAGAGGCCACCATGCCCGACGGCAGCACCTGCGACTATTCACCCAACGACTGCTCTGTAGGCGACGTGGATGGCGACGGACTGTATGAGCTGTTTGTGAAATGGTATCCGTCCAACGCAAAAGACAACTCACAGAGCGGCTACACCGGCGCCACGATGATTGACTGCTACAGGATTGACACCGGTGAGAAACTCTGGCGCGTGAACCTGGGTCTGAACATACGCTCCGGCGCCCACTACACCCAGTATATGGTCTACGACTTCGACCGCGACGGCAAGGCGGAGCTGATATGCAAGACCGCTCCCGGCTCCGTTGACGGACAAGGCAAATACGTGAGCGAGGCAGCCACAGACTCCAAGATCAAGGCCGTGAGCAACACAAAGAGCTGGGTGACCTCAGCCGGCCGTATAAACGGCGGATATGAGTTCCTCACGGTGTTCAACGGAGAGACAGGCGCCGCCATCCACACCATCCCCTATATACCTAACCGTAATGCCACATACACGCTGAGCGACGCTGAGGGAACCCTCAACTGGACCTTCTCCAGCAAGAGCGACACGGGCAGCTACGGCAACCGCGGCGAGCGCTACCTTGCTGGTGTGGCATATCTCGACGGCCCCGACAAGAACCCGTCGGCTGTGATGTGCCGCGGCATGTACACCCGCTCCTACCTATGGGCTGTGGATTTCGACGGCAAGCAACTGAAAACCCACTGGATCCACGCCTCCCTTACCAACACACAGGTTCAGGTGACTGACGCCAGCGGGAAGGTGACAACAAAAAACTACAGCAAGAACACCGACCCCAACAAAACCCATGCCTCGTACACCGCCTACGGACAAGGAGCCCACTCGCTTACCATCGCCGACGTTGACGGCGACGGCTGCGACGAGATAATCTACGGCAGCGCAACGGTTAACAACGACGGCAACCTGCTCTACTCCACCGGCTTCGGACACGGCGACGCACTGCATATCGGCGACCTCGACCCCGACCGCCCCGGATTGGAGATTTACATGGTGCATGAGGAAAGCCCATACGGCGCACATTATATCGACGCCTGCACGGGAGAGGTTATATGGGCAGTGACCGGAAGCGAGGACAATGGCCGCGGACTGACCGCAAACCTCTTCGACAACCTGTCGTACACCCGCGGATATGAGTTCTGGTCAGCAAAAGTGGACAACACACTGAACGCCCAACACAGGCAAGAAATCAGCAGCA
Organism: Bacteroidaceae bacterium; assembly: GCA_045603885.1. Taxonomy (GTDB): domain Bacteria; phylum Bacteroidota; class Bacteroidia; order Bacteroidales; family Bacteroidaceae; genus UBA3839. The sequence goes on from JAZUMZ010000148.1 coordinate 5,501, forward strand.
GCAAGCCGTCTATGAATTTCCGTGTGTTCTGGGACAAAGACCCCTACGACGAGCTGTTGGACGGCACATCCATCCGAAAGTACGCCTATAACGGCACAAGCCTTACTTTCACGGACATGGGCGTTTACACAACAACATCGTCAATGAAGAAGTTCACTGAGATAGCCAATATATCGTCATGCAACGGCACGAAGTCCACCCCCTGCCTCCAGGCAGATATCCTCGGCGACTAACGCGAGGAGGTGATATGGTGGAATGTGTCCGACCCCTCAGAAGTGCTGATATTCTCCACGACCGAGGTGTCAGACTACCGCGTTCCGAGCCTTATGTACGACCACAACTACCGCATGGCCATCGCCTGGCAGAACACGGGCTACAACCAGCCCCCTCATATCGGCTACTACCTGCCCGACTGGATAGACCAGTTCCAGGGAGTGGCAGACGAGATTGAGGAGACAATCAAGGGCGACATAAACAACGACACCTATGTGAATATCACCGATGTTGTGACATTGATCAATGCCATCGCAAAAGGTGAATACGATGCCATATATGATGTCAACGGCGATGAACATGTGGATATCACCGACGTGGTTACAATCATCAATATTATCGCAGGAATGTAAAAAATACTCAAAATAGTTTGTATTTTCAAATTATTGAGCTATCTTTGCATTCGCTTCAATACAGTTCGCTCTTTCACATAGCCGGGGTTAGGATCGATCGGGATACTCATCAAATTACATCAGAAAACCGAGAATGTTCCGTACGTCAATGGCGGGCCACGCCCTTCGGGGTAACGTAAGTCGGTGGATTACAAAGGCGCACGGACCCTCAAATCTTATTCTACTCGGAGTTTCATCACATCTCCTCCCGGCTTTACTCATATCAGGAGGATGTGTCAAAATTTTTATTTTGACCCATCCCCCTGTCAAAGGAAAGTTGCCGGAGTGGTCGAACGGG
>JAZUMZ010000149.1:0-2425 GCA_045603885.1 Bacteroidaceae bacterium
CTGCCCCTCCTCACGCCCAAGAGGAAGTCAAAGCAGCTGCAACCCATTATTGCAAAAATGCAGGTTGACGCTAAATAGCAAAAAAAATATCCGAAATAATTTGGCCATATCATTTTTTTTATCTACCTTTGCACCCGCAAAACCATCGAGCAGAGCAGCGAGAGCCATTAAGCTTACTTATATGGCGATTCGTGAAGTTCGAAGACAAAAGTCAACATGGTGCCCGTAGTTCAGTTGGTTAGAGCGTCAGATTGTGGTTCTGAATGTCGTGGGTTCGAGTCCCACCGGGCACCCTAAAAGCAAAATGAGGCCGACTAAAAAGCATTTTTAGCCGGTCTCTTTTTTTGTTCATATGATTTGTTTCTCATTTTTACTTTGTGGATTTTGACCGTATGAGTGTTTCTTGATGTCTCAACTTGCCTGAGCTAAGCTGCTCCATTGCATTGAGCCTGTTGCGCAAGCCTGTTTGAGCACATTATCGGCACTGTTATTATCATTTTTACTGATGCTGACGGCCATGTATTTTCTGATATTATGTGCCAAGGCAACCAGACCAAACTCCACTTTCACCTTCTCGTTTGACCTGAGCCTGAACCGCTTGAATCCGTGGTTGTACTTGATGTCGCCGAAGACGGCCTCCGGCTCTACGGGCCTGTTGCTGCGGTGGTACATGCCGCGTTCGCTTGTCAGCAGGCGCTTGACACAGGCCCTGTAGGCGTTGTTCCTGTGGTTGACCTCTATCACCCTCTGGTCAGACGCACCCTTGTAGCACATGCCGCGCAAGGGGCATCCGGCACAGTTCCTGGCGCGGTATCTGCTGATGGTGGACACGTAACCGAGATCTGACTTTACCGGCACGTCACCGATGCGCTCCATGTGCTGGCCCATCGGACACACATAGTAGTTGTCCTCTGCGTTGTAGTACAGGTTCTGGGTAAGGAAAGGGTTGTTGCGGCGGCTCCTCTTGTCCTCGGCATGGAACATGTTGTACTTGACATACGGGGTGATGTCTTCATCAAACATGTACTCGTAGTTCTGCTCACTGCCGTACCCTGAGTCCGCACACACCTCTTCGCTCTGTTTACCGTATCTGTCTTTGAAGGACTCAAGGAACGGGATGAGGGTGCCCTGGTCCGTGGGTCTCCAGAAGATGTCATAGTTGGTGATGAACTGGTTCTCGGTGGCTATCTGTATGTTATATCCCGGTTTGGTCTGGCCGTTGTTCATGGCATCCTCCTTCATGCGCATAAAAGTGGCGTCAGGATCCGTCTTGCTGTAACTGTTCCTCTCGCCCAGCGTGTCGAGCTTCTTCTCGTACTCCCGCATCTTGGGGGCCTTCTCGGTCTTGACCTTCTCCACGGCCTTGCGCAGCTTCCTGTCGCTGATACCCTGCTCGTCCATTTTGTCGAGTATGTTGTCCGCGCGCCGGGCCATCTCTTCGGCGGTAAGCTCCTGCTCCTCATCGGCGTTCTCCATCGACAGCACCTTCTCGGCCGATTCAAGGACGGACTTCACGTTCGCTTCCAGCTTGGCCTTGTTCTTCTCCGTGCTGCCCTTCCAAACAAACGTGTATTTGTTTGCCGCCGATTCTATCTTGGTGCCGTCTATGTACTGCACATTCAGCGACACCAGGCCCTCGTCATGCAGAAGCACCACTATCTGGGTGAAGATGCTGTCGAAACAGCCGGACAGACGCTTGCTGCGGAAGAGGTTGATGGTACGGAAGTCCGGGGTCTGCATGCCGCTCAGCCACATGTATGCTATATTCTCCACAAGGAGTTTCTCCATCTGACGGCCGGAGTACACATTGTTCAGATATGCATAGACGATGACCTTGAGCAGCATCCTGGGGTTGTAACTGCTTGTCCCGCCGCCCTTGTATCCCGATTCGATGTCCGATATGTCGAGCCTGTCGATGATGGCGCTTACAACACGAGCCTTGTGGTTCTGGGGAAGATAATCGCCAAGACATGGAGGAAGAAGCAGGCTGTCGTTGGGATTATAAGATTTAAAAACTACCTTTGTCATTGTTGTTTAGCTATTAGGCTTTTGGGCTGTTAAACTGTTTGTATATGGCTTGGTGGTACAACAAATATACAAATAATTAGCCAAACAACAATGGCTATTCCTTTGATATTCAAAAGAATAGCCATTATTTTTTATATTCCAACCACAAAACGAAGATGTCTTTGGTCAAACAAAAGAGGATGACTACTTTTTAGTCACCCTCGTTGTCTTGTATCTGTTTATGCTTAATTATTCAGCGGACTTCTGAGCCTGCTCCTCAAGCAGATTGTGGTAGAATGCGGCATGTGTTGTCTGATAATACGGTGCCAGCCATATGAAGCCTATTCCGAGTGAGAGGATGCACAGCAGGAACCAGCCAATGAAACTCAGTTCCAGACCGAACAGTTTACCCTTATGA
>JAZUMZ010000150.1:0-7181 GCA_045603885.1 Bacteroidaceae bacterium
GAAGTCTCGTAGTGACATTCGACGAGACCCCCAACCTCCAGACGGGAATCAATTTCTACGAGCAGACATACTATAACTTCTCTGGCTTCGTGCTTTACGAAGGCTCGTCCATACCCGTGTCGGGGGTTAGCTTCCTGAGAGACGGAATGCCCGTGGTGGACGCATCCGGCACACCCGTTACTACCGACAACAAGGGAGCGTTCATCGTGAACATACCTGAGGGCAGCCATACCATACAGGTGGTGAAGAAGGGGCATGTGTTCGAAAACGACGGCTATTATATAGACCTTGACAAACTCGACGGCGACCAGCGCAAACCCGACTGGCAGAAAGACCGCTCAGGCATATACCTGTGGGACCAGACAAAGGTCACGTTGCAGGGACGCGTCGTGGGAGGTAACGTGGAGGGCTTGAAGCCGCTGGGCAAGAGCCTGTCCAAGAACAACCTGGGCGACGACTTGACGATGGTGCTCACGCTGGAAGGCGACAACACGTCGTGGATTGTGCGCGACCAGCTGGATGACAATATCACCGAACGCCACTACAATGTGGCACATGGCAAGGAGGATACCACGAGGGTAGAGGCATATCGTCATCGGATTGTCATACACCCGGACTCGCTGACTGGTGAATACCAGATACCTATGTATCCTGTGAAGTACAAGGTGACGGAAATATACGGCAAGGGCTATCCGACGCTCTTCCAGGCCGGTATGGTGAGCGAGACCGTGGACCTGACGAACTACGCACACAACGACACAGCAGCATACTCACGCATCTACCACTCACAGCCCACATTAGACATCTGGCAGTTCCAGGGAGGTACTGAACGCTACTTGGGACTGAAGCAATACATCTCGCGAGACAATGCCGGCGTATGCGACACCATAACACTGTGGAAAAACGGAGTATATGCAATGGGCTATCCCGTGTTCATGGCTGGATCGCCGGTGCCTATGGTGCTGTCTGCGCGAGAGGAATACTATTATAATAATGAGAAGCTGGGGAAGCAGGACGTCGTACAGTTAGACGGAGGATTCGTGACCATCGGAAACGGACTGGTCGGGGTTGATGAAAGCGACACGCTGAGCCTCGACAGCACGGGACTGGGCACATACGTCTTCACACCGCAGAACACCACTTTCATGCTGGAGGGAGACATGGCCCTGAGAACAATGAAGTTCACGCTGGAGTATGACGCCACGTTCTTCGACATTGAGCCAATCAGGGCATACGTCATGGCGGCAATACCCAAGTCACAGGGGAAACATATAGTGGCGGGACAGAACGTACACCTTATAGATATATTACGTGACCCGCCAGGCGGCGGCTCATCAGCATACATCAAGAAAGGGTCGAAGATGAGCTACAGCTATAAGGCTGACTATAACGTGCAGATGGGCGTGAATATCAAGACCGGGGTGGGATCGGGCTCCAAATTCTATACGGGAATCTGGGCCGGCGTAGGTTCGGGAACCTCCGCGGGCTCACTCAACTCCAGTGATAACTACCTGACACTGTCATACGACCTGGCAACTACCTATTACCAGGACTGGAACTACGAATACGAGTTCGAGACCGAGGAGACGATTACAACGAGCGACCATGAACGTGAGGTCGGCATGAACTCGGATGTGTATATCGGTATGACAGACAATGTGCTGGTTGATGACGCAATAGCCGTGCGAGTTGTCAACAGCAAGGCTATGCAGAGGCTGCGCCCCGGTATGGGTGGCGAGATAGAGGTGAACGGCCACACGTACAACGTGAACGGAACAGCCAAAGTGCTGGCCAGGGGATGGGATTCCCTGGCAGAGGACTCGGTATATCTTATCCGCGACGAGGTTATGTCGCTGTCTTCGCGCATCAACACAACCTTCGCACACTCGCAGAGCTATCTGTTAGACGAGCTGTTGCCAACACTCATACGCACTCGAAACTCGTTGATGATGGACTCCACCACGACTGAAAGCTATGCACAAGCGCTCGCTAATCAGCAGAGGCGGCCCGTATATGTGAGCAACGTGAGCGCCACGAGCGAGAACTTCGCCCTGCAGGGACACTATACACGATATCTGCCGACAGGCGAGGAAGACGTGTGGAACGACACCATACTGGTTCTGAACAACCAGATACAGACCTGGGCCGGGCTGATTGCCGCAAACGAGAAGGAGAAATTGGAGGCGTACGATTTGGTAAAGGTGTATGACTTTGACGGTCGCAGCAGCGTGGAGTACAGCGAGACATTCACTACAACCGATGGAATGAGCCGATATTGGAAGATTCCGTCAGCGGCCAACCTGACTGGTGAGGACGGCTTCAAGCCGTTCCATCAGGAGAACGACAACGGAAGCGGTGAAAGAAACAACGTCACAAGCGTATCCTTTGAGGCGGGTGGTACCAAGTTAACACTCGACATAACACCATTGGTAGGCTTTGACTTCAACTACGAGAACGGCATAAGTACCGAGTACTCGAAGGAGACGGGTTTCACCTTGTCATGCAGCAGGAAGTCGAGTCTGACCGTGGGTGTCTACAGGACACGCGAACTCTCTACCGACAGCCTGCTCAAATTGGCTGAGCTGGGTGGGGTGAACATCTTTTACAAGAACGTGGAGAATAATCTGAAATCGATATACAACGGTCGCCCCGGCAGCGGCAACACGACGAGCTACATCAACAGTCTGGCAAGCGTGCCACGCTACCGCAACTTTGTGTTCCGTACACTTGCGGGTGCCACGGCATCGCCATGGGAGGAGGAACGGCGCACCTTGTTCTACAACCCAGGCACCATACTGGACCAGGCTACTCAGCAAATCAACAAGCTGCGAATCTGGGCAAAGGAGCCGAGTGTCTCTAACGTGCCTTACGGTGAGCCGGCCCGTTTCACCATCTACATGACCAACGAGAGCGATATGCCTGACCGCATCTCAAACGAGATGACGTTCTATCTGGAGGATTCCATGAACCCCAACGGAGCTAAAATCTACGTTGACGGAATGCCGCTGACGGGCACGGGGATTGATCTCTGGATGGAGCCTGGTGTTATATACGAGAAGCAGGTGGAGGTGTATGCGGGGGCTGAATATGACTACGAGGACCTGGGCATCACGCTCTACGACGATCAAGACGTGAAACATACCTGGACGGTGAGCCTGTCGGCACACTTCGTACCGGCGGCAGGCGCGGTGAATATCTCCAATCCCGGCAACAACTGGGTTGTGAACACTGAGTCGTCTTACGACAAGGAACGTATGGTGTATTACCTGCCTGTGCATATCGACGGATTTGACGTGAATTTCCGGAATTTCGACCACATAGAGCTGCAGTACAAGCTCTCGACTCAGGGAGACAAGGACTGGGTGAACGTCTGCTCATATTATCCCGATACAGAGTGGGGACGGGAGCTGATGTCGCTGGCGTCAGGAGCTAAGGAGCTGATGAAGAGCGACGGCTTCATCGACGCCAACTTCTACGGAGAGAACGACCCCGTGGAGCAATACTACGACCTGCGAGCTGTGTGCTATTGTCGTCACGGAAGCGGATATCTCACAAGGGCGTCCAACATACTGAGCGGAATTAAGGACACACGCCGACCGCAACCATTCGGAACACCACAGCCCACAAACGGCATACTGGGAATAGGCGACGACATAAGGATTCCGTTCTCTGAGAATATAGCATACAACTATCTCTCGCCAATCAACAACTTCGAGGTGCTCGGACTGACTAACCAGAGCAGCATATCACTGGCCACGGCACTGCAGTTCCAGGGATGGGCAGTGGCGGTGTCAATGGGCAAACGCAACCTGGCTGGCAAGGACTTCACACTCGACCTGATGATGAAGCCCAGGCAGACAGATAAAAACATGAGCGTGCTGACACATACGATGAACGAGAACGCATACATGAGTCTTGGAGTTACAGGTGACGGACACCTCACGGCTGATGTGAATGGTATAGAGATGAAGAGCGATGAGGCGGTGGAATTTGACGAACTCAGACATGTGGCATACGTATTTGACGTGGATGAGGAAGAAAACAGGACACATGTCATCTTCTACAACGACACAACGGTCATCGGGCGAGGAACATTCGACGGTATGTACGACGGAACGGCAAATCTCGTCTTCGGAAGCGAATTCGAAGGAGAGATGCTGGAGGTACGTCTCTGGAACAAAGCCATGAGCAGCGACGAACTGGGTACTTACGCAAAGAAACGCCTGAAGGGAACTGAGCTGGGACTTATCGACAACTATCCGATGAACGAGGGAAGCGGCGACTACGCATACGACAAAGCCGTGGGAGGAAACGACCTCGTGCTGGCAGGCACCACATGGAAGGTACCCGACGGCATCAGTATGCGTCTCGACGGAACTGATGGAATCAAGCTGAATCCACAGCCATTCAGCCGTACGGACTACGAAGATTACACAATGACACTTTGGTTCCGCACAAGCGACGAGGACTGCACGCTGATCTCAAACGGAGAGGCACGCACAGAGAACGGATGGAAAGACCACTTCAACATCGGTATGGAAAACGGAAAACTGTTCTTCCGCTCAGGAGGACAGCAGGTGAACGCCAGCGGATTCTATAACGACGGATCTTGGCACCATCTGGCAGTAACGGTAAACCGCAGCCAGAATGTGGGAAGACTATTCGTGGACGAGAAACTGGAGCAGACATTCACAGTTGACACACTCGGAGGCATTGCCGGAAACGCACTCTATCTCGGAGCGACATACGATCCGGGTTCTGGAAATCTGTCTAAGATGCTCAATGGTAATATCGATGAGCTGGCCATGTTCGAGATGGAGCTGCCTGAGAATGTGTTGAGACTCGTCAGCAAGAACACACCGTCGGGAGAGGAGATGGGACTGATGGCATACCTGTCATTCAGCAGGTCGGAGAGACAGACAGACAACAGCCAGCGGCTGATGCCCACAGGATTGAGCCTGCGGAAGTATAAGGACAACCACGGAGACATTGTGGAGAACCACGTAGATACCATAGTCAGCCAGGAAGTCATCGACCTACATGCGGACCGCCGCAGCTACGCGCCGATGGTCAACGCAGGAAAGCTGGAAAACATCAAGTATTCGTATGTGGCACGCGACAACGAGCTGTTCATCAACCTTGATGTGCCCGACTATCAGATAGAAAAGACGAACGTATATGTGACCGTGAAGGAGGTGGCTGACTTGCAGGGCAACCTGATGGCGTCGCCAGTGGCAATGAACCTATATGTCTATCGCGCACCTTTGCGATGGAACGTGAAGAGGAAGACTGTAAATGTGAGATATGGTGAGGGGGCGACAGTAGATCTGACCATCGAGAACCTGAGCGGCAAAACGAAAGATTTCACGCTGGAAGGACTGCCGCAGTGGATGACGGCTTCGCAGACTAGTGGAAAGATCGAGGCTCTGGATGAGATACCCGTGGCGCTTACAATCTCGCCATACGTCAATATCGGCGACTTCGAGGAAATCATCTACATCGTAGGAGACAACGGCATGACGGAGCCGCTGCCGCTCAGCATCCACGTGAGAGGAGAGGCACCGGACTGGACTGTCGATGACGAACTCAAACGAGGCAACGTGACGATGCATATTGTGGCACGGGTGACCGTCGGAGACGAGATTGCCCACGACACAGATGACATACTGACCGCCGTAGGAACTGGGCACCGAACGCTGGGAGCTGCCAACGTGAAACAAGGGACGGCGGAAAACGACGGACTGGTATATCTGACAATATACAACACAGCGGGTGCAAACGGAACACCTGTAAACTTCGAGTTCTACGACGCATCGACCGGACGCATATATGTGGTGGCGCCAAGAAACGGAACGGACGAGGAGGAGACTGTCGTCTTCCAGGCAGACACCATAATGGGCACAGCAACCAATCCCGTTGTTTTGTATGCCGGATGGAAGGAAGTCCAGGCCGTCAGACTGGAGAAAGGCTGGAGCTGGGCATCGACATACGTGATGCCGGCAGAGGCTACAGTAAGCAATCTTCTTAACGGCATGGGAACCTGGGAAGCGGGAGAAGGACTGGAACTGTTAGAGAGCGACGGACGGGCATTCCTGCTTACCTACAAGCTCGACCCGACAAGCAACACATGCTATTGGGACAACGGCGACAAGACCACGCAGCTGAACCCGAAGCGAATGTACCGCTTCTATACAAAGAGCCCGAAGACTATATATATAGCGGGTGAGAACGTGTCATACGAAAGCATCACCGTACACCAGGGATGGAACCGAATAGGTTATCTGGCACCCATGAACCTGCCAATTGCAACAGCGCTGGCAGACTACACAGACGCGGCGTCCGACGGCGACATAATTAAGTCGCAGAGCGAGTTTGCTGTGCTCAGCATCGACGCATCGGGCAACAGGATGTGGAAGGGTACACTTGAGTTCCTGCGCACTGGCGAGGGCTACATGCTAAGACGTCAGGCAGACACGGAGCACAAATTCTGGTATCCTTACTACAGTGCGGGAACGAAGTACAATAACGTGAAGGCAAGGAAAGCACCGGCATTCCAAAACAACACCGGATCGTCGATGAACGTCATTGCTCAGGCACAGGGAATAGAACTGGAACCGGGCGACCGCCTCGTGGCATACGAGGGAGCCGAGATACGGGGTATCGCAGAAGTGGACAACAAGTTTACGTCAGAAAACGCTCCGCTGTTCTTCCTTACAGTAGGCGCCTCGAAGCATGACCTGCACTTCGTACTTGAGCGCGACGGTGAACCCGTCGCCACTGCATCACAGTCTATGAGCTACGAGGACAACGCCGTGAAGGGAACACTGGCAAAGCCGGCTATTATCAGCTTCCTCCCTGCAGACAACCTATATGGCGAAGGGTGGTACAGCGTACAGGGCATACGCCTGCCCAAGAAGCCTTTAGAGCGTGGTGTGTATATTCACAACGGACAAAAAGTAATAATCAAGTAGTAATAAAGTAATAATCAGGTAGTAATTATGTTCCGCAAGTGCTGCAGCCTAACCCCGAAGGGGTTCAACAATAGTAACCCCGGGTTATGAAACGAGCGTAGCGATGTTGAATTACCCGGGGATATGGAAAAACCTGTAGTACCAAGAACCCTGAAAGGGTTCTACAACATCAGCTTTATCGATTGTTGTAGAGATTGTGGAACTTTAATC
>JAZUMZ010000151.1:0-2811 GCA_045603885.1 Bacteroidaceae bacterium
TTATTTTCCCCTCCGGAATAATATTCTAAAAATAATGGAAATACTTGTAATTTTTGAGTTACTTCTTGCATCTAACGTTCAGAAACAATAAAGAAAAGAAGATGAATCAGAAAGAAGAACTGTTCGCAAGATTAGTCCGGGAGCAAAAAAGCACGATATATACGGTGTGCTACATGTTCTCGTATGACGAAGAAGAGGTTAACGACCTCGTACAGGAGACGCTGATCAACATGTGGAAAGGCATCGATGGATTTCGCGAAGAAAGCAAGATCAGCACGTGGATCTATCGTGTGGCCCTGAACACATGCCTCCTGCAGGAACGCAAGAAAAAGAAAGAGGTGGCGAAAGTTCCTCTTTCGATGGGCGTGAACTTCTTCGAGGACAGCGATGCCAACAGCACACAGGTACGCCAACTCCACGAGCGCATCGGAAAACTTGGCTTGGTCAACAGAGCCATCGTGATGATGTGGCTTGAGGGTATGAGTTACGATGAGATTGGTGCTGTCTTGGGAATCTCTGCCCAGAACGTGGGCGTAAAACTCTTCAGAATCAAGGAACAACTTAAAAAGATGTAAGTATGGAAGAAATGAATTTCGAGGAGATGCGCAAACAGTTTGCTATTCTCAAAGACCAATTGAATAATCAGGAGATTATCAGCGACCGCCTCATACGCGAAACGATGAAGATTAAGAATAAGGACATAAGCGAATCCAAGCAGACAATGTACGTCTGTGCGATTATAAGCCTGACTTTCTATCCGCTCAATAACATCGTCCACGCATGGAGCAACGGGTTCACCATAGTAACCTGCCTGTTAATCCTGTTAAGTGCAGTTGCAGCCTACTACATACACAAGCCTGTAGAGGAACTCAACTTTATGCGCGACGACTTCAGCAAAGTGGCGCGGGTGATGGCTCGTTTCAAGAAGCATTACAACGACTCTCTTTACTATTTGGCACCCGTTATTGTCATTCCGTATTTCATGTGGGCGTGCTACGAGTTTGCATGGAATCGTTCTCCAGAGGATAAGAGTCCTTGGTTTTATGTCATCCTGCTTTTGGCAGGTGGAGCAATAGGTGGAATCGTCGGCTACCGCTATCATGCCAAAGCCGTGAATGCCGCTCAGGACATTATTGACGAGATAGAACAGAATTAAGGTCACAAATCAAATCATTTCCGCTATGACAAAGAAAACCATCATCACCGCGCTGCTTGCCCTCGTTACGCTGACGGGGCTGGCGCAAGTACAACCAACGACCAAACTGATTGGTTCTTGGTCGGGTAAACTCAACGTCATGGGCACATCCCTGACGCTGGTATTCCATCTGGAGCAGGCCGATGGCTATGTAGTGATTAAGCTCGACAGCCCCAACCAAGGTGCGAAGGGCATTGGCTGCTATAAGGAGTTCCTGTCTGACGATTCACTTGCCGTTAGGGTAGAAATGATAAGCGCCACCTACCGCGCAGCACTGAAGGATGGCAAACTCAACGGCACGTTCTCGCAAAGCGGGATGTCATGGCCATTGATATTGGAGCCTGGTGAGCCGATGCTCAATCGTCCGCAGACGCCCAAACCGCCCTTCCCCTACACAGAGGAAGAGGTAACGTTCCAGAATGGAGAGTTCAACTTCCACGGCACGCTGACCCTGCCCAACGGCTGCAGCACGGACACTCCCCTCTTGGTGATGGTGACAGGCAGCGGACAGCAGAATCGCGACGAGGAAATGTTGGACCATCGGCCGTTTGCCGTCATTGCCGACGCGCTGGCCCGCCAGGGAATAGCCACGATGCGCTTCGACGACCGCGGATGGGAGGACAAGTCGTTCCCTTTCCTTAATTTCAACATCGAAGACCACAAGACAGATGCCGAGGCCGGTGTGCGGCGGATGCGCGAGCGGTTCCGTCACGTAGGAGTCATCGGCCACAGCGAGGGCGGCACCATCGGTCTGATGCTTGCCAGCGAGGGAAAGATAGATTTCTGCGTGTCACTGGCCGGCATGGCCGTGTCGGGCAAAGAGACGCTGCTGGAGCAGAACCGCACCATGTTAGCCACTTACGGCATCCCCGCAGACACCGTGAATGCCTATTGCGAAGCATTGGACAATGTCATGGACGACCTGGCTGCCCACAAGTCTGCAAAGGACATTGACGACAGCACAGTGCCACGGATGCTGCAGGAAAACTTCAAGGCCGCCGTCGGGCAGATGCAGTCCCGCTACATGCGCGACTTACTGAAGACAGACGTTCGCCAGTCGCTGCCGCGCGTGACGTGCCCTGTGCTGGCTCTGGGCGGCAAACGCGACACGCAGGTCAACGCCGCCGTCAACCTTGAAGCCATAGACCGGGGGCTGACCAACAGCAAGCATGAGGTGGTAGCCTACGACGAACTGAATCACCTCTTTCAGCATTGCCAGACAGGCCTCCTCAATGAATATCAGACCATCGAAGAGACCTTCGCCCCGGAAGCGCTTGCCAGAATTGCCGAATGGGTGAATTCGCTATATCCAAAGAAATAGATTCGCCATAACCTTTTTGCATAATGGGTCAGAATCCCTCCCCAATCCTCCCATTTCCTATTAAATATTCATAAAATCGCATACGGATGATACGCTGTATGCGATTTTTAGTAACTTTGTTGTCAAATTCTGAGAGAAACAGTCATGAGTATTCACCAAAAACATTTAGAGCTTATGCAGATTACTTACAATTCCTACGCGAAGTACGACCTGGCGCTCTACTTCACGCTCATCGACAGCCGACTGGCCGAACTGGAGCCGGAGAGCGCCGAATAGAGATACAGACCCCATATCA